>JBKJZU010000407.1:0-19063 GCA_046715015.1 Micropepsaceae bacterium | reverse complement strand
TTCAACCAATCTTCGAGGCGGCGCGGTGCGTGTTCGCGGCGGCCGGAGATGCGGATCGTCGGGCGCGACGCGTCGTTGTCGACCCAGACGCCGCCGTGTTCCGGGCTCAAGCGCAAAACATGCAGCGTGCCTTTGAATAGGACTGTGTCGCCCGGTTCGAGATAGACGGGCTCAGGCACCTTCGCGAGGCGGCCGGCGATCCAGTCGCCCTCTTGGCGCGCGAAATCCAATGCCTTGGGCACCGAGCGTTCGCTGGGGGCGATGATCGCAACCTCACCCGTCGACGGGTGTACCTTGACGATCAGCCGCCGCGCGCGGGGATTCAACCGCACCTTTACGGCGACCGACCGGCCACCGATCCGCAATGTTTCGTCCCGCGAGCGTCTTTTCACTTCTGCCTGCCCCCTCGAAACCGGTTACACTCCTCACAGACTCCTCGACCATCGAACCCAGTTTCAGACCATGACGGATCGACCGCGTTTTCACTTGGCCTTTCCCGTTCACGACCTGCACGGGGCGCGCGCCTTTTACGGCGGTGTGCTCGGTTGTCCGGAAGGTCGATCGAGTGACGAATGGGTCGATTTCGACTTCTTCGGGCACCAGATCGTCGTCCATTTGACCCCCTCCATGACCCCTTGGGAAGGGGCAAACGAGGTTGACGGCGAAGAAGTTCCTGTGCGGCATTTCGGTGTCATTGTAACCCCTTCAAAATTCAGGGAAATCGCCGGAAAACTGCAATCCGCGGGCGCGCGATTTTTGATCGAGCCGCAGACCCGATTCCAGGGGCTTCCCGGTGAGCAATTAACGCTGTTCGTTGCCGACCCGTCGGGCAATGCGCTCGAATTCAAAGCCTTCGCCGACGACCGCATGGTCTTTGCAAAGGATTAACGGGCGAGCCGTTTCTTAATACCACATTAGGGTTAACGAAGCGTTAGCCCGAGATGCCCCTCAAGCGCCTCGATCGCGGGAGCCGCGGCTTCGACTTTGATGGTTGTCATGCCCATGTCGCGGGCGGGCTTCAGATTGATCCCGAGGTCGTCGAGATAGATGCAGCGGGCGGGTTCGACACCGAGTGCGTCGGTCATCATCCGGTAGATGCGCGGGTCGGGTTTGCGAATGCCCGCTTTCGACGATTCTATCACGTGCTGAAACAAGTTCATCGCTTCGTCGACGCCGCGATTGTTCCACATGCCGCCATGCTTGTTGTCGGACTTGACGTTGTTGGTGATGCAGCCGGTTTTGAAGCGCGCGGAAATGCGGCGGAGCGCTTCCAGCATCGACGGACGGATGGCGCCATGCAGACAAGCGATGACGTCGCGACCGCCGAGCTCGAAGCCGTGTGCGCGCGCTTCGTCGGCAAATGCGATGTCGAACGCGTCAGGATTGATTTCGGCGCGCTCGAATCTGGCCCACGCGTTGTCATGAGGGTTCGCGGCATTGATCCGGCGAATGAAGTCCTTCGGCAATCCGCGCGCCGACTCCAGCTTGTTGAAGGCCTCGAAAGGGCTTTCGGTGATGACGCCGCCGAAGTCGAAGATCACTGCCTCAAACATTGCGTTCCCTGCTGTAACCCCTTGGACATAGCACCTTTTCCGCCGTCTTGCGGCCCTATGTCCCTTGTGAAAAATTGGCGTCGGACGCCTATTCTCCTGCGTAACAGAGACTCCCAAGGAATCCTCCATGCCCGAGGCCCCTTCGAAACGGCCGCTTTCGCCGCATCTCCAAGTCTACAAATGGCCGGTCACGATGGGGACGTCGATCTTGCACCGCGTGACTGGCGTCGGGCTGGCGATGGGCACTGTAATCTTGGCGTGGTGGTTGGTTGCGGCGTCGCTTGGGCCCGATGCCTATGCCGTGTTCGAGACAGCGGCGTTCCATTGGTTCGGGCGCTTCGTGTTGTTCGGGTTCACGCTCGCGCTCGTCTATCACGCGTTGAACGGTATCAGGCATCTCGCATGGGATCTCGGCTACGGCTTTAAGGTCGAGACGGCGAGCAAGTCGGGATTGATCGTCTATGGCGCGACCGTCGTGGTGACGCTGGTTATCTGGATCGCGGCCTATGCTTCGATGGGGGCGATCTGATGAGCATCCAAACGCCCCTCGGCCGCGTGCGCGGACTTGGTTCCGCAAAGAGCGGGGTCGAGCATTTTTGGCATCAGCGGTTGACGGCAGCCGCACTCGTGCCGCTGACGATTTGGTTCGTGTGGATCGTTGCGCGCTATGCCGGCGCACCCCATGCCGATGTCGTTGCGGCGCTTGGCAATCCGATCAATGCCGCGTTGATGCTGCTCTTCATCGTCGCCGGGATCTATCACATGGCACTCGGCCTGCAGGTCGTCGTCGAGGATTACATCACCACGAAGGGCGTGAAGTTGGCAGCGCTCTTTCTCAACAATTTTGTGGCGTTTGCGATCGCCATGGTTTGCTTGGTCGCCGTGCTGCGTATCGCGATTAGGTTTTAGAGAACGATGACTTCCTATCAGATTACCGATCATACCTATGACGTCGTCGTTGTCGGCGCGGGCGGTTCGGGCTTGCGCGCGACGCTCGAGGCGGCGAAGCACGGCTTGAAAGTCGCAAACATCACGAAGGTATTCCCGACGCGCAGCCATACGGTCGCGGCTCAGGGCGGCATTTCGGCGGCGCTGGGCAACATGGAGCCCGACGATTGGCGTTGGCATATGTACGACACCGTGAAGGGGTCTGACTGGCTAGGCGATCAGGACGCGATCGAGTTCCTCTGCCGCAACGCGCCGGAGGCCGTCTACGAGCTTGAGCATTTCGGCGTGCCGTTCAGCCGTACCGAAGAAGGCAAGATCTATCAGCGCGCGTTCGGCGGCATGACGAAGGACTACGGCAAGTCGCCGATCCAACGCACCTGCGCGGCGGCCGACCGCACCGGACATGCGATGTTGCATACGCTCTACGGTCAGAGCCTGCGCTACGACGCTGCGTTCTTCATCGAGTACTTCGCGCTCGACCTCATCATGGAAGACGGGCGCTGCCGCGGCTTGATGGCGTGGTCGCTGGATGACGGGTCGATCCATCGTTTTCGTGCGCAGAAGGTGATTTTGGCGACTGGCGGTTACGGCCGCGCGTATTACACCTGCACCGGCGCGCACACGCAGACCGGCGACGGCAATGGCATGGCGCTGCGCGCAGGCCTGCCTTTGCAGGACATGGAGTTCGTGCAGTTTCATCCGACCGGCGTTTACGGCGCGGGCGTGCTGATCACCGAGGGTGTACGCGGCGAAGGCGGATACCTCACCAACGCGAACGGCGAGCGCTTCATGGAGCGTTATGCGCCAAGCGTGAAAGACCTAGCCTCGCGCGACGTGGTCAGCCGCGCGATGACGATCGAGATCCGCGAAGGGCGTGGTGTGGGTCCGCACAAGGACCACATTCACCTACACTTGAGCCATCTCGATCCGAAGATCATTCACGAGCGGTTGCCCGGTATTTCGGAGTCCGCGCGCATCTTCGCTGGCGTCGATGTCACGAAGCAGCCGATCCCGGTCTTGCCGACCGTGCACTACAACATGGGTGGGATTCCGACGAACTATCATGGCGAGGTCATCGCGCCGAAGGACGGCAATCCCGATGCGGTCGTGCCCGGATTGATGGCGATCGGCGAGGCGGCATGCGTGTCGGTGCACGGTGCAAACCGCTTGGGCTCCAATTCGTTGATCGATCTGGTCGTCTTCGGAAAGGCGGCGGGTGTGAAATGTGCGACCGACATCAAGCCGAACGAGCGGCAGCAGGATTTGCCGAAGAACGCGGGCGACAACGCGCTGACGCGGCTCGACCGTTTCCGCAATGCGAGCGGTGGGACACCGACGGCGGAGCTTCGCCTTCGGATGCAGCGGGCGATGCAAAATCATTGTCCGGTGTTCCGCGTGGGGCCCGAGCTTAAGAAGGGCGCCGACGCGGTCGGGGCGGTCTATCGCGACATGACGAGCCTCGGGATCAAGGACCGCTCGCTGATCTGGAACACGGACCTGGTCGAGACGCTTGAGTTCGACAATCTGATTTCGCAGGCGGCGGTGACCGTGGAAGGTGCGTTCGCACGCGAGGAAAGCCGCGGCGGTCATGCGCGCGAGGACTTCCCGAACCGCGACGATGCCAAGTGGATGAAGCACACGCTGTCGTGGTTCGATGCGAAGACCGGCAAGGTGAAGCTCGATTTCCGGCCGGTGCACACCTACACGCTCTCCAACGATGTCGAGTACATCGCACCGAAGGCACGCGTGTATTAAAGCGCCCCGCCACGGGCTTGTTGTTGCCACAATGATGCCGAATCTGGCGGCGTAGAGTCGCTTTGACCGCTTTCCGAGGGCCGTTGATGTCCATTCTCTCCGATTCTGCTGCGCGGGCGCCCGGGCTGAAATTCCTGCTCGTTGCGCTGATCACGATTGTGATGTCGGTGCCGCTGTTCTTCATCTTCATCGCGCTCGGGGACCGGCAAGACAATGCGCGCACGGCGGAGGCCGACATCGCGCGCGGCTGGGGCGGGGCGCAGATGATTGGCGGTCCGGTGCTCGCGGTCCCTTATGTCGTGAGCGAGAGCACGCGCTCGGCGGAAGGTGCGGTGACGACCACCGATGTGCGCCGGCTGGCGGTGTTTCTGCCGAAGACGCTGACCGCCGACGTTTCCTCGCAGACGCAAGTGCGGTCGCGCGGCATATTCAATGTGAACGTCTACACGGCCGACGTGCTGCTGCAGGGTGTTTTTGCGCGTCCGGATTTCGCCGAGTTCGGCATCACGCCGAAAACGATCGCGTGGGATCAGGCGATGCTGTTCGTGTCCGTCAGCGACCAGCAAGGTTTGAGCGAGAATGTTTCAGTGTCGTGGGGCGATGCGCGCACGGCGGTTACGTTCCGGCCGGGATTGGCGCCCGACTTCGGCGTGAACACGCCCGGCATCAATGCGCGTGTTGGCGTCAACCGGGACGGTGGCGAGATTCCGTTCGACCTAATGATCAAGTTGCGCGGTACGGGTGAGCTGCTGCTCACGGCGGCGGGTGGCGAGACCGCAGTGACCGCGAAAGGGAATTGGCCGCATCCGAGTTTCCGCGGTTCGTTCCTGCCGAAGGTGCGCGCCATCTCCGCGCAAGGGTTCACGGCAAGTTGGCTCGTGCCGCAGATCGCACGCAACCTGCAGCAGGCCATGACGACCGCCGATTCGGTATTCGTGGGGCTTTCCAGCGCAACGCTTGGCGTCGCGTTCGTCGAGCCGGTCAATTTCTATCTCTTGGTGGAGCGGGCGCTGAAATACGCGTTGCTGTTTATCGGGCTTGCGTTTCTGTCGTTCTTCCTGATCGAGACCCTGTCGGGCGCGCGTCTGCACGGCGTGCAGTATCTGCTCATCGGCGGGGCGCAGGTCGTTTTCTATCTGCTTCTGCTTTCGTTTGCGGAGCAGATCGGGTTCGATCTGGCGTATCTCGTCGCCGCCGCGGCGACCGTGTTGTTGATCTCGGCTTACGCGTGGTCCGCGCTCAAGAGTTCGTCGCGCGGCATGGTCGCTCTTGCCGTGCTGAGCGTTCTCTACGCGCTGTTGTTCCTGCTGTTGAAGCAAGAGGATTATGCGCTGTTGATCGGCGCGTCGGCGGCGTTTGCGGCGGTCGCGGTCACGATGTACGTGACGCGCAACGTCGATTGGTATCAATCCGCAAAACCCTCGGTCGGGTTCGGATTGAACCGGGACTAATTACGGTTGCCGGAGGGCGGCGGCGATTTCCGCGCCCTTCGCCTTTCGCCAATTGACGCAGCGGTCGACTTTTTCCAACGCGTTCGCATAGACACGCGGGGCGCCGGATATCGCGCCGATCATCGGTTTGTAGAACCATTCAATCTCGGCGCGGGATTGATTGTCGCAGAGATTGCCGGCGAGGCCGACGAGGCGCGAGCGGGCATCGCGCGGGATCGATGCACTGATACGCTTGAAGTCACGGCGCAGCCATGCCCACACACCATGCCGCCGTTCGGCGTCTTCGAAGGCGTTGCGCATATAGGCGCCCTGTTCGCGTACGGTGAGGGCGCCCGAGACGATGAACTCCTCGATCTCTTGGTTGGCGAGATGATCGCGAGCGGCGGCAAGTGCTGCGATCACCATGTTGCGAAACTGCGCGTCGGACGAGCCTTTGATCGCGGCGACCGCATCGCGGGCGACGGTTTCGCCGCCCGAGTAGATGGCTGCCCACAGTGCCATTTGCAGCAGTTCGGGGGCCACTGGCTCCGGCGGCCGGCCTGTCGCCATGGCACGCAGCGTTTCCGCGCCTTTGGCCGCAAGCGACGTTACGGTGCCCGGGTCGCGTGCGACGCGAACCATCGCATCGGCGAGCTCGGCGCGCAGAAGCGCTGCCGCGCGCGGCTCGCGCCGCTTGGGTTCCAAGCCTGCGCTTGCGAGTGCGGGCGAAAACCAGCCACGGGTCGCTTGCTCGAACAGCGGCAGGTCGTTCTTGGTCAAAAGCTCGCTGCGCAATTCGAGCAGGAAGCGACCGGCGAGTTGGACCGTGTCCCAGGTGTTTCCGGTTCCGACCGCTCTCAACGCGGCCATGTAAGTCTTCGCGTCGGTCTCGCCGGAGCGAAATGCGGCGCGCAGACTGTGCAGCAAGGCAAGTTGTTCGCCTGGGGAAAGGCGGACGCGTTGGTCGATGAGCTTTTGCCAATCGGCGTTCGCCATCGCGAAGCGGTAATAGCCGGTGCCTTCCGCGTTCGGCATCAACACCGCGCCGCATTGTTGAGGCGCGGTCAGCCTTGCGACCTGTTCGGTCAGCATCGAGCAGTTGCGGTAGCGGCCGTTGACGACTTCGCGGATGCAGATGGGGATCGACCACTTGCGCTTGTCGCTTGCGCTCTTGGCGCCGTACGGGGATTGCCTGAGTTCGACGATCAGGTCGCGGTCGCTGCAGGTCGCCTTGACGCGAACGAGCGGGACGCCGGGTTGGTTGAGGAACGACTCGAACGCAGGCACGACCTCTGGCTTTCCAGAGCCCTTTGCCAGCGATTCCATAAAGTCGTGCACATTGGCGTTGCCGTGAGCGAAGCGGCTCATAAGTGTGCGTACACCTTCGCGAAACGCTTCTTCGCCCAAGTAGGATTCGAACATGGCCAAGACGCCTGCGCCCTTGCGGTAGGTCAGACCGTCGAACGCGTTGAAGATGTCGTCGTTCGACTTGATCGGCTGCCGGATCGCGCGGGCCGTGGAGAGCGAGTCGGTGTCCATGACTTCCAGCGCGTCGCGGATCGTTTCGCGGGCGAATTCGTTCGCGGGCCAGACGACGGCAGCGGACTTGTTGCCCATCCAGGACGCGAAGGATTCGTTCAGCCAAATGTCGTCCCACCACTTTGGGGTGACGAGATCGCCGAACCACATGTGCGCGACTTCATGCGCGTGCAACAGTGCGAAGTAGCGCTTCTGTTGAAGCGGTGCGCTATCGTCGAGCAGGATGCCGCGTTCGGTGTAGGTGATGGCACCCGCATTCTCCATCCCGCCTGCCGTGAAGTTCGGCGGTGCTATCAGGTCGAGTTTCGAATAGGGATACGGCGCCGCGAAATAGTCCTCCAGATAACGGACCAGCGGCGGCGTCTCCATAAGCGCATAGCGCGACCGCACGCCCTTGCCCCTGACCGTGACGCCGCGGAGCGCAATCGTGTTCAGGCGCGAACGCACGGCCGGAATTGTCGGTCCCTCCTCGACGTCATAGGGGCCAACGATCAGCGCGACGAGATAGGTCGGCAGCGGCTTCGTCGGGGCGAAGATGGTCTTCTTGAGTGTGGCCGAGACAGGCTCTTCCTTGATGGCGTGTGTGTTGGTCACGACGGCGTCCGTCTTGCGTGCCGTGATCGTGATGTCGAATGGTGTCTTGAATCGAGGCTCGTCGAAACACGGAAAAGCGCGCCGCGCGGAAATTTCCTCGAATTGCGTCCAGGCGTATTTCTCGCCGTTGTCGGTCATCGATGTGAGCGAGTCTGGCGTCGATTCGAACCGCGCGTTGTAGGCTAGGCGTAACGTCGCCTTGCCTTTGGGCAGCTCTTTTTCGAACGTGAGTTTGGCAACGCCGGTTTCGTGAACTTGCTCGTAGGTTCCGGCGACGCCCGTGCCGTCGGGAAGGCGCGCGATGACGGGATCGACCGTCAGCTCGCGGCCGTGGAGGAAGATTTTGCGTACCGGCTTCTTGAGTTCAACATCGATTTCCACAACGCCGCTGAAGCGCGGCTTGTCTGGCTCGATCGTGAGATCGAGGCGATAGCGGGTAGGTTCAACCGTGGTGGGCAACTGGCCGAGCGGAAGGGCTTCGGAGGCCTGGTCCTTCGGAGGGCCTGACGGGCCGCAGGCGGCGAGAACCGTGAGCAGGCACGCTACGGCAAAACGAGATGTCGGATGCATTCGATATGGGACCCCAGCCTAGAGGGCGCGACAATAAGGGGTTGGCCCCCGCTTGTGTACCCGGTGGACGCGTGGCGTGGTGCGCGATACACCCTCAAATCACCGTCATTTCTTAGGGTCGTCATGGTCCAGTTCACGTTGCCGCAGAACAGCAAGATCAAACCCGGCAAGACGTGGCCATCGGAACGCTCCGCAAAGCGGCCGAAGACTGTCAAGGTCTATCGCTGGAGTCCGGACGACGGGGAAAATCCGCGGCTCGATACCTATGAAGTCGATCTCGATGCGTGCGGGCCGATGGTTTTGGACGCGCTGATCAAGATCAAGAACGAGATCGACCCGACGCTGACGTTCCGCCGCTCATGCCGGGAAGGCGTGTGCGGATCGTGCGCGATGAACGTGGATGGGTCGAACACGCTGGCTTGCACAAAGGCGATCGACGACATCAAGGGGCCGATTGCGATTTATCCCTTGCCCGCGATGAGCGTGATCAAGGACCTCGTGCCCGACATGACGCATTTCTATGCGCAGTACGCGTCGATCGAGCCGTGGCTGCAGACGAAGACACCGACGCCCGAGAAGGAGTGGAAGCAATCGCCGGAAGACCGTCAGAAGCTCGACGGGCTCTACGAGTGCATTCTGTGCGCGTGCTGCTCGACGGCGTGCCCCAGCTATTGGTGGACCCAGGATCGATTTTTGGGGCCGGCGATCCTATTGCAGTCGTACCGCTGGCTGGCGGATAGCCGCGATGAGGCCAAGGGCGAACGGCTCGACAATCTCGAAGACCCGTTCCGGCTCTATCGCTGCCACACCATTATGAATTGCGCGAACACCTGTCCGAAAGGGTTGAACCCTGCGGAGGCGATCGGCGAGATCAAGCAGATGTTGGTGAAGCGGTCGGTCTGACATGAGCGCGCGCACGCGCTGTTGCGGCGCGAAGGGGCCGCCGCCGATGGATCAGGCGATTCCTGGGTTGGCCGAAGCCCATAGGTATTCAGCTGCGGCGTGGCGATTGCCGTGCGACGTATTGCGCGCGGCATTATACCCGTCCGGCGGCAACGTTGCCCGCCTTCGCATCTGCAGGGCTATTGTGATATAAGTTTGTCATATTGGTCGGTCTGCCGGGCGCTTGCTTGAGAGCGTTTCGTCCGCCGGGTGACGCCAAGGCATGCGCGCTATGTACCGTTTCGCTCCCGACGACAGGCCCTTGAAGTGCGGTGCGCCTTTGCGACCGGAAGGCGATAAGTGGCGCGACGCCGGGTCCTGCGACAGCCATCGCTGGCGTAACAAGTTACGGATAAGTTACGCCAATGTTACGCCATTTGCGGCGGTAAAGCGCCGTTGTTACGCTGTTACGGATTCGAATGCGTCCGTTTTTGCTGCAACCGGCCGTTGCCGCTCAGGCATCCATCGGGCGGACGCCCAGTTTCGACCACAGCGCGTCGTCCTTTGCTTTCGCGGGGTTCGCGGTCGTCAACAACTTCGGGCCGATGAAGATCGAGTTCGCGCCGGCAAGGAAGCAGAGCGATTGCAGTTCTTCGCTCATGTGTTCGCGGCCTGCCGAGAGGCGCACAACCGACGCCGGCATCATGATGCGAGCGGCAGCGATCGTGCGGACAAACTCGAAGTTGTCGATCGGGGCGCTGTCGCCGAGTGGGGTGCCCTTGATTTTCATCAGAGCGTTGATCGGAACGGACTCCGGCGGCGTCGGAAGATTTGCCAGCGTGACCAGCATGCCGATGCGATCTTCGGGCTCTTCGCCCATGCCGATGATACCACCGCAACAGACGGCCATGCCGGCTTCGCGAACGTGTTCGAGCGTGTCCAAGCGGTCCTGCAGCGTGCGCGTGGTGATGACCTTGCCATAGTATTCCGGGCCGGTGTCGATGTTGTGATTGTAATAGTCGAGGCCCGCATCAGCGAGGCGTTGGGCTTGGCTCTGCGTGAGCATGCCGAGCGTCATGCAGCTTTTGAGGCCCAGGCCCTTTACCTCGCGCACCATGTTGCAGAGCGTGTCTATGTCGCGGTCCTTCGGCTCACGCCAGGCGGCACCCATACAGAAACGGGAAGCGCCGCCCGCCTTCGCTTGTTCGGCAGCGGTTCGGACCTCGCCCACGTCCATCAGCTTCGAGGCTTTGAGACCGGTTTCGAATTTGGCCGATTGGCTGCAGTAGCCGCAGTCCTCGGGGCAACCGCCGGTCTTGATCGAGAGCAACGTCGACATCTGCACCTCGTTCGGATCGAAGTGCAAGCGGTGGACGGACTGTGCGCGGAAGATCAGGTCGGCGAACGGGAGTTCGTAGAGCGCGCGGGCTTCGGCGGTGGTCCAAGCCTGCTTCGGCTCGGCCGTTTTGGCGCGGCGGTCGAGGATCGTCGTCGTCGTCATGGTGCCCGTTCGTTCGTTGAAGCGGCGCAGCATATGGGCGCGCGCGGCGCGGTCAAGCGCTGCTCAAGGTTTGATCACAATCGGGGTGCCGACGCGCACGTTCTTGTAGATTTCGTCGACCTCGGCGTTCGTCACCGCGATGCAGCCGGCGGTCCAATCCCGCATGAATCCGGTCGCCTGGAGCAAGGCCAGACCTTCCGGCGTGCCGTGTATCATGATCAATCCGCCCGGGGAAACCCCGCGCTTGGCAGCCTCAACTTGGTCGCTCTTGTTCGGATAGGAGATGCGTAGTGAGCGGTGAAAGCTTGAGCCGGGGTTCTTGCCGTCGATGATGTAGCGACCCTCAGGCGTGCGGGAGTCGCCTTCCTGCTCCTTGTCGCCGACGGGGTTGCCGCCGAGCGAGATGCGATAGGTTCTGAACGGCTTCTTGCCGGTCCAGAGCGTCATGACGCGGCGGGTCTTGTCGACCACGATGAGGTCGACCGCGGCGGCAAGAACCGGCGATGTCGTGAGCGCGATGAGCGCGAAGGCGAAGATGAACGAGCGCATGGCCCATGATTTCTGAACAGCGAAAGCGGCGGTCTCGTGGCATGAACAAGGTTTCTTGAGCCGCAATTCGGCCGCATTTTCTTCGTGCCCAACTCGGGCCAAGATTGCGTGCAGACTGGGGCGCAGTTTTGAGAACGGGTGATCTCATGAGATTCGCGACGAGATTTTTTGCGGCGTTTGTTCTTACCTTTCTGACGATCGGCAGTGCGCACGCCGACTACGCTCCACCGGGTACTTATCACCGGACGTGCACCGACATCGAGACGACGTGGAACACGTTGTCGGCGACGTGTCGAACGCGCTCAGGCAGTTGGAACTACACGACGTTGCGCAACTACCGGGACTGCGACGGCGACATCGCCAATCGCAACGGACGGTTGGAGTGCGTGGGCCGCTACGGTGACGATGACAATGGCGACGGCGATTGGTTGCCGCCCGGCAGCTATCGCAGTTCTTGCCGCAACATCACGATCGAGAGCAGCACGCTGACGGCAGATTGCCGGGATAATTTCGGACGCTTCCGCTACACGGAACTTCCCGGTTATCGCTCGTGCCAGGACATCGTCAATTCGAACGGGATCTTGCGTTGCAGCCGCGACAACGGCAACGACGACGATGGCGACGACGACTATGGCGACGGACGTTTGCCGGGCGGGAGTTGGCGGGCCACATGCCAGAACGGGCGCGTGTACGGCAGCGTCCTCTATGCGACATGCCGCGATAGCAATGGGAGCTGGCGCGCATCGACGCTGGAGCTCAGGAACTGCCGTCGCAATGTCATCAACGAAAACGGCCGGCTTGTTTGCGGGGGTTCGGGCGGTGGCGGCGGATACAGCCGCATCACGCTTTATCGACACACGAATTATGCCGGGCAGTCGCGGACTTTCTCGACCGACGTTCCCGATCTTGGCGGCTATAGCTTCAACAACTTGACGTCGAGCGTCGTTGTCCAAGGCGGCATTTGGCAACTTTGCGACAAGCCGAACTACAAGGGTTATTGCGTGATCCTGGACCGGTCGCAGTCGAACCTTTGGCCGTTCGGCTTCAACGACCGTACGGAATCACTTCGCCGCGTCCGCTAGTTGGGGCTCGCGCCGGATTGGGCCGATTGCTAAGGTGGGGAAGGCCGGGTTGGTACCCTGCCTTCCCTTCTTGTTTGAGGATTTAGCGATGTCCGATGTGATCGAACGCACCGCCATGAACCGCCGCTGCTTTGCGATGACCGGCCTTGCGACAGGGTTTGCGCTTGCTGTGCAACCGGTTGCCGCGACGACGCTCTCGACGGACGCGTCGGGACTTGAAGCGGGCGAGGTGAAAATTCCGGTTGCCGACGGTCAGATGCCAGCTTACCGCGCGATGCCTGCCAAAGGGACGAAGCTCGGCACGATCTTGGTCGTGCATGAAATCTTCGGCGTGCACGAGTGGATCAAGGATGTTTGCCGGCGGTTTGCGAAGGCCGGCTATCTGGCGGTGTCGCCCGATCTTTACGCGCGCTACGGCGATGCCACGAAGGTGGCCGACATCAAGACATTGATCGAGACCATCGTGCGAAAGGCCGGTGACGAGACCGTGATGAGCGATCTCGACGCAACGGCGAAGTGGGCTGCCGGCAACGGCGGCGATGCGGCGCGGCTTGGCGTCACCGGCTTCTGCTGGGGCGGGCGCGCAACGTGGATGTACACAGCGCACAATCCGCAGATCAAAGCCGGGGTCGCGTGGTACGGCTCGATGACGAAGCATGCGAACGATACTCGCCCCGTGCATCCGATCGATCTCGCGGACAAGATGAAGGGGCGTGTGCTCGGCCTCTATGGCGAACTTGATAAGGGTATTCCGGTCAGCGAATGCGACGAGATGCGCGCGGCGCTCAAGGCCGCAGGCGATACGAAGAGCGAGATCGTCGTCTATCCGGGCGCCGATCACGGGTTCTTGGCCGACTACCGGCCAAGCTACAGCGAAGCGGCGGCTAAGCAGGCGTGGCCGCGCGCGCTCGATTGGTTCAAAACGCACGGCGTTTGAGGGGACGTAACTGAACGACGTGAACGTTGAAGCTCGTGCAGAGGCCAAATTCCATGAGGAAGTGGCCGCCAATCTGACGCGTAACTACGTCAGCCAGCTTGCCCACGGCATGCTGGCGATGACGGGGTTTCGGCTCGTCAACGCGCCTACCTTCGTGCCCGCGTATCTGTTCGCTTTGACCGGCTCGGCGTCGCTCGTCGGTCTCGCGCTCGCTATGCAGCATCTCGGTGCCTTCGTCAGCGGTATCTTCGGTGCGACCGCGATCGAACATCGGCGCAAGATCGTCGATCTGGGCTTGCGCTACGGCTGGATGATGCGGCTCTCGGTGCTGGGCCTGGCACTCTCCGGGTTTTTCCTGCCGCCCAACGTGACGGTCTACGTGTTTGCCGCGTTCTTGTGTGCGCTCGGCGTGTTTTCAGGCATGCAGAACGTGTTGTGGAACGTGCTTCTGACGAAGACCATTCCCGCGGACCGGCGCGGCATGATGATCGGCTTGCGCAATTTCTTGGGCGGGATGACGGCCTCGGCGGTCGCTTATGTCGGCGGCAAGTACCTGGTCGAGAGCAACGCGCTCGGGAACGGATACGCGTCGACGTTCCTGCTTGCGTTCGTGCTGACCGCGGCCGGGCTCATGTTCCTCTACCTTGTTAAGGAGCCGGAGGCACCCAGCGTGCGCGCGCCGGTGAGCGTGCGCGAGCGCTTGGGCGACATTCCGGTGCTTCTACAGGACCGTGCGTTTGCGGTGTATTTCTGGGCGCAGACGCTGGCTACGGTCGGCACACTCGCGTTGCCGTTCTACATTCTTTTTGTCGGCAAGACGCAGGGTCTGACCGGCGAGAAGATCGGTTTGTTATCGCTTGCGCTCCTCGTGTCGCAGACGGTTGCGAATCTAGGCTGGGGCGCGATTGCGGATCGCATGGGCTTCAAGGCGGTGTTCGTACCCGCGCTCTTGTTGTGGGCAGGCGCTACGATTGCGCTTGCTCTCTCGACGGATTCGGCGTCGGTGATGTTCTGCTTCGTCGGGATCGGTGCTGGCTTCTCCGGCTATCTCATCGCCGCGCAGAACATGGTGCTTGAGTTCGGGGACCGGTCCGATCTGCCGATGCGCATAGCGATGGTTAACTCTGCGCAATCTCTGGTTCAAGTTTTCGGTGCGATCGCGGGCGGCCAGATGGCCGACTCGCTTGGTTTTGAAGTCGTCTTTGCCGCTGCGGTTGTTGCCAAGCTCGCGGCGGCTGGCATGTTGTGGTTCTATGTTAGCGAACCGCGCGCCGCACGCCGATCCCGGGGGGAGGTCGTCGTCGACGCCGCGGAGGGGTTCGAAATGTCAGTTACCGGCGAAGGGGCCGCAGTCCCCCCAAAAGCGGCGGGTTCCGACCGCACGCAAACCAAAGCAAGCGCCGACGCCGCGAAGGCGGGCGACAAACGCGCGCGCACGCCTATTTCGGTCCGGATGGACGATATCAAGCTGACGCTCGCGGCCGCTTGCGGTGCGCTGTTCCTCATGGCGGCGTGGACCGAAGCGTGGGCGTTTAGCGCCGTGCTTGCGTTTGGTGTTGCGTTGATCGCATTGGCGCGCCTCGCCTATGTCCGCAGTCTGCCCGATCCTCTGTGGACCCAGCCGACCCCTGCAATCGTTCACCCCACCGACGCGCCGATCAGGCTGTCGCCGACTTTGTCGCGCGGGGACTATTTGCCTGCGGATTTGGTGCGGCGGTTGCCCGATCCCGTTCTGCTGACGGACCACACGGGGCGCATCATCGCCGCGAACGATGCGTTCGAGCAGCAGTTCGGCGTCATCGAGTTGCGCAAACACTTGGCGAGCGTTCTGCGCGCGCCTCAGGTGTTGACGGCGCTCGATCTCGTGCTGGCCGGGCGTGGCGTGCAACGGGTCGAGTTCCCGGTCGTGGGCGCACACGAGCAGAATTTCGAGGCCTATTTGGCGCCGATCGAAGATGCCGACCGCATTCTGCGGTCGACGCTCATCGTGCTGCGCGATACGACGAAGGCGCAGCGCGTCGAGCAAATGCGCGCGGACTTCGTCGCGAATGCCAGCCACGAACTGCGTACGCCTCTTGCATCGCTAACCGGCTTCATCGACACGCTGCGTGGGCACGCGAAAGACGATCCGGAGGCGCAAGACCGCTTTCTCGGCATCATGGCGGAACAGGCGACGCGGATGCGGCGCTTGATCGACGACCTGCTGTCGCTTTCGCGCATCGAGTTGAACGAGCACGTTCGACCCGCGGGCAACGTCAATCTGGGCGATGTCGTCGAGGAAGTCGCGAGCGCGCTCGCGCCGCAAGCGCATGGCGCGAGCATCCAACTCGAAATCGCCGAGCCGACGTCGTTGCCGAACGTTGCCGGCGACCGGGACGAACTGTTCCAGGTCGTGCAGAACCTGGTCGATAACGCGATCAAGTACGGCCGGCCGCAGACCATGGTGACACTGGAACTCGGCACGCGCCGCGCTAACCCGGGCGAACCGGGTCCGTCGCCGGCGGTCTTCCTGGCGGTGAAGGACCGCGGTGAAGGCATTGCGCGCGAGCACATTCCGCGTCTGACGGAGCGATTCTACCGCGTCGACGTGCGGCGTAGCCGAGCGATCGGTGGCACCGGTTTGGGCCTCGCCATCGTCAAGCACATCGTGAACCGGCACCGTGGGCGGCTTCTCGTCGAGAGCAAAGTCGGCGAGGGATCGACGTTTACGGTGTTCCTGCCGCTCGCTACGGAAGTCGGGCAAAGCGACGCGCCGCAGGCCGGTTTGCTGACGGCGTCATGAATCCTTCACGGAATCGTTGCATTAGGTCTGTGAAGCCTGGAGTAACCGGGCTTCCGTTGATGAGGCACGAGAATGGCCGAGCACATCGTCAAGTCTTTCCACGATCAGCTTGAGGCTCTGAGCACGGCGATCGTGCAGATGGGCGGGCTGTGCGAGGCGCAGCTTGCGAATTCGATCGATGCGATTTCCCGGCGCGATATGCCGCTCGCCGAACAGACGATTGCAAGCGATGGCAAGATCGACCTCTTCGAAGCACAGATCGAACAGCAGGCTGTGCGCCTGCTTGCGTTGCGCCAGCCCCTGGCGCTCGACCTGCGCGAGACGCTCGCCGCCCTCAAGATTTCGCATGATCTGGAGCGCATCGGCGACCTGGCCAAGAACGTCGCCAAGCGCACGCTGGTCATCGCGCGCGATGCGCCCGATCAGCATTTGGCGCAAGGGCTTACGCGGATGGGGCGCCAAGCGCTGACGCAGGTTAAGGCTGTGCTCGACGCGTTCGCCAAGCGCGACGGCGAAGCGGCGTTGCGGGTCTGGAAGAACGACAACGATATCGACGAACTCTACAACTCGCTGTTTCGCGAACTCTTGACCTACATGATGGAAGACCCCCGCAAGATCGGGCCGTCGACGCACTTGCTGTTCATCGCGAAGAACTTCGAACGGATCGGCGATCACGCGACGAACATTGCGGAAACGGTCTACTACGCCGCGACGGGGACGAAGATCGGCGACGAACGGCCGAAGAGCGACACAACGTCGACCACGAGCGTTGCGCGGCATGACGAATCTTGATCCAGCAGGCGGCCGGCCCGGTGCCGCGCGGAAGCCGCTGATTCTGATTGCCGAGGACGAAGCGTCGTTGATGACGCTCCTGCGCTACAACATCGAGAAAGAAGGGTATCGCGCCGTTGAAGCGTATGACGGCGAGGAGGCGTTGCTTGTTGCCGCCGAGGATACGCCCGATCTCGTCGTTCTCGATTGGATGTTGCCTAAGGTCTCCGGCATCGAGGTTTGCCGGCGTTTGCGCGGACGCGCAGAAACCAAGAACGTTCCTATCATCATGCTGACGGCGCGCGGCGAGGAAGCTGATCGTGTGCGCGGCCTCGATACCGGTGCGGACGACTACATCACCAAGCCGTTTTCGATGACGGAGCTGTTGGCGCGGATGCGCGCGGTCCTCCGGCGCATCCGGCCGGCGCTGGCTGAAGACATCGTCTCGTTCGGCGATGTCTCGATCGATCGGACGACCCATCGCGTGAGGCGAGGCAATCGCGAGATTCACTTAGGGCCGACGGAGTACAAGCTGCTCGATCACTTCATCCAACACCCGGGACGCGTGTTCAGCCGCGAGCAATTGCTCGATGCGGTGTGGGGTTCGGGCGTCTATGTCGATGCGCGCACGGTCGACGTTCACATCGGTCGGTTGCGCAAGGCGTTGATCGAGGGCGGCGAGCAGGATCCGATCCGCACGGTGCGCTCGGCCGGCTATGCACTGGACGAGTCGCTGAAGACCTAAGGCCATAACAAAAGGGTCCGCCTTGCGGCAGACCCTTTCATCTTCCCCTCAAAGTCGTTCGGTCAGCTGTTCGCCAAATAGCGGCGATAGTCTTTGTCGCGTTCCCTGTCGCGGCGTCCTTGCGTCGGTTGGAACGCTTTCACGCAGTGCGCGTCGCAATAGGGCGATCCAACTTTCGGCGTGTGGCCGCAGAAGTGGAAGTCCGTGGTCGACGGATCGCCGATCGGCCATTTGCACATGCGGTCCGAGATCGTGAGCACGGTCGTCTTGCGGCCCTGATCGTCGACAACCGGGTCCTTCTCGATGATCGGCACCTGTGCGACCGGCGCTGGGCGCGGCCGCGCAAGGCGGCGGACGGTCTGTACCCGGGGACGTTCGGCGCGGGCGGGGGTCGCGCGGCCGGCTAGCCCAAGGCGGTGTACTTTGCCGATAACAGCGTTTCGAGTGACCCCGCCAAGCTGGCGGGCAATCTGGCTTGCACTAAGTCCTTCGGCCCAAAGCTGCTTTAGTTGTTCGACGCGTTCGTCCGTCCAACCCATTTTGTTCTCCCTCGCTGGGGGCGAGAATGGTTAAGCGAGGTATAGTAGGGATCAGGACTGGACCTACAAGTTCTAACGGTCGCCACAAGATGTAGTTATTGGGGATTTGTGGTCGCCGGAACACATAGTTAACGAATCGCCCGGAATCGTTGACATAGTAGCTTACGCCACACATTAGTGGACTGAGCGGAAAACCTGGGTATTTCCGCCTGAAACGCTGAGGAAAACCCTGGTGATAACGCCGATTTTGCCGACTTACGCACGCGCTCCCATCACGATGGAACGAGGCGAGGGCGCCTACGCGTTCGCGAGCGACGGGCGACGTTTCTTGGATTTCGGCTCTGGCATCGCGGTGAACGCCTTGGGACATGCGCATCCGCATTTGGTCGCCGCGCTTACGACCCAGGCTGGCAAGCTGTGGCATTCGTCCAACCTCTACCAGGTGCCTGGACAACAGCGATTGGCTGAGCGGTTGGTCGCGGCGACGTTCGCGGACACTGTGTTCTTCTGCAATTCCGGTGCGGAGGCGCTTGAGTGTTCGATCAAGATGGCGCGCAAGTTCCATTCGCACCACGGGCGAGCCGAGCGCTTTCGGATCGTCACGTTCGAGGGCGCGTTTCACGGGCGTACGCTGGCCACTATCGCGGCCGGCGGTCAGAACAAACATCTCGACGGGTTTGGGCCGAAGGTCGATGGGTTCGATCAGGTGCCGTTCGGCGACATCGAAGGGGTTAAGGCCGCCATAGGGCCGCATACAGCGGGTCTGTTGATCGAGCCTGTGCAGGGCGAGGGTGGTGTGCGCCCGGTCCCGCCGGAGTTCCTGCGGGCGTTGCGCGAGCTTTGCGACGAGCGTGAACTCTTGCTGTTGCTCGATGAGGTGCAAACC
>JBKJZU010000406.1:0-3132 GCA_046715015.1 Micropepsaceae bacterium | reverse complement strand
CCGGCTCGATCGAGCAGAAGGTCGCCGACTTCTATAACGCCTACCTCGACACCGCGAAGATCGACCAATTGGGCCTCACGCCCTTCCAAGCCGATCTCGCCCGCATCGCGAACCTCAAGACGCATGAGGAAACCGCGGCCCTGATCGGCGAACCCGGCATGCCCGTGAATTCGCCGGTCGCGCTCTTCATCGGCCTCGATGAGAAGAATCCGGATCGCTATGCGGTCAACGTTTTCCAGGCTGGCCTCGGCATGCCGGACCGCGACTACTACCTGAAGCCGGACCAGAAGTTCGCCGAAACCCGCACCGCTTACCGCGCCTACATCGAAAAGATGTTGGGCATGGTGAAGTACGCGAACGCGGCAGCCGCCGCCGACGCCATCATGGCGACGGAAATGAAGATCGCCGAACTGCAGTGGCCGATCGAAAAGCTGCGTGACCGCGATGCGAACTACAACGCCAAGAACCGCGCAGCGTTGAAGGCCTTCGCTCCCGACTTCCCGTGGGATACGATTCTGACCGCCGGCGGCCTTGGCGCCCAAGACCACTTCATCGTCGGTTCTCCGGAACCCGTCGTGAAACTCGCGAAACTGTTTCGCGACACGCCGGTCGAGACCTGGCGCGCCTACCTCACGTTCCACTACGTCAACGCCCAAGCCGACATCATGCCGACGGCGTTCGACGACGCGTCCTTCGCGTTCAACGGCACCACCCTCACCGGCCAGCCGCAAAAGCGTGAGCGCTGGAAGCGCGCCACGATCGCACTTTCGGGTCAGGCGTTCCTGGCGCCGATGGGTGAGGCCGTCGGCCAGATCTATGTGAAGCGTCACTTCACCCCGCAAGCGAAGGCGGAGATGAAGAAGATCGTCGACAACCTGCTCGCCTCTTACCGCGAGCGCATTCAGACGCTGGAATGGATGTCGCCGGAGACGCGCCAGATCGCGATGCGTAAGGCGCAAACCGTCCGCGTGAAGATCGGCTACCCCGATCGTTGGCGCGACTACGCGAAGCTCGAGGTGAAGGCGGGCGACGCCTACGGCAACCGCAAGCGCGCGGGCATGTGGGACTACAATCGTCAAGTCGCACGCATCAACAGCAAGACCGACAAGGACGAATGGGGCATGGCGCCCCAAACGGTGAACGCCTACTACAATCCAGTGTGGAACGAGATCGTGTTCCCTGCCGCGATCCTGCAGGCACCGTTCTTCGATGCGAACGCGGATCCCGCCATCAACTACGGCGCGATCGGCGGCGTGATCGGTCACGAAATGGGCCACGGCTACGACGACCAAGGCGCGAAGTCGGACGAAAACGGCGTCCTGCGCTCGTGGTGGAAGAAGGAAGACGAAGATCGCTTCGCCGTGAAGGTGAAGGCATTAGCCGCGCAGTACTCGCAGTACGAACCGCTGCCGGGCGTCAAGGTCAACGGCGACTTCACATCGGGTGAAAACATCGGCGACCTAGGTGGTCTCACCGTCGGCCTGCACGCCTATAAGCTGTCGCTCAAAGGCAAAACGGCTCCGACGCTGGACGGCTTCACGCCCGAACAGCGCGTGTTCTTGGGCTGGTGCCAGGTGTGGCGCTCGAACATCCGCGAAGCCGCACTTCGCAACCAGGTGACGAGCGACGTCCACTCCCCGGCCGAATACCGCTGCAACGGCGCCGTCCGCAACGTCGACGAATGGTACACGGCCTTCGACGTGAAGCCCGGCGACAAGCTCTACCTCAAACCGGAAGATCGCGTTCGCATCTGGTAAGCGCACGCGAAGCCGAAACACGAAAGGGGCGCCACCGGCGCCCCTTTTTCATTGGCGCCTTCCCTTCCCTCGGCGGGCGGAATGGGTATGAATGGCGCAAAGCAATACTGAGGAAGCGCCCCCATGTCCCAGCCCTCGCGCCAGGAGCAGTTTAGCGGCACGAAAGATGTCGCGCCGCAGCATGCGCTCGATGTGGCCAAGCTCGAAGCCTATCTGAGCGCGAATGTCGCGGGCTTCGAGGGACCGCTTTCGATCCGCCAGTTCAAGGGCGGCCAATCGAACCCGACCTATCAGCTGGTGACCCCGAAAACGAAGTACGTGCTGCGCCGCAAGCCGCCGGGAAAGTTGCTGCCGTCGGCGCATGCAGTGGACCGGGAATTCCGCATCATCTCGGCGCTTTATCCGACCGGATTTCCGGTGCCGAAACCTTACGTTCTGTGTACGGACGAAAGCGTCGCGGGGACGATGTTCTATGTCATGGAATGCGTCGAGGGACGCGTCATCTGGGAGCCGCAACTGCCGGGGCTTGAGCCCAAGCAGCGCTTCGCGATCTACGACGCGATGAACGAGACGCTGGCGAAACTGCATCAACTCGATCACGAAAAATTGGGCCTCGCCGACTTTGGGAAGCCGGGCAGCTACTTCGCGCGACAGATCTCGCGCTGGGGCAAGCAGTACGTCGCGTCTGAGACGGAATCGATCCCGTCGATGAACAAGCTGATGGCCTGGCTGCCGGAGCACATTCCGCCGGGCGAGCGCGCCGCGATCGTGCACGGCGACTATCGGCTGGACAATATGATCTTGCATCCGACGGAGCCGCGCGTTCTCGCCGTGCTCGACTGGGAGATCTCGACGATCGGCGATCCGCTCGCCGACTTCACCTATCACATCATGCAGTGGCGTATGCCCCCCGGCGGCACCGGCGGCGGCACGGGCAGTTTGACCGGCGCCGACCTGAAGGCGCTCGGCATTCCGACGGAAAGCGAATACGTCGACATGTACTGCAAGCGTACGGGGCGTCCGGGGATCGAAAACCTCGACTTCTACTTCGCCTACAATTTCTTCCGCATCGGCGGCATTCTGCAAGGCATCGCCGGACGCGTGCGCGACGGCACCGCGTCCAGCGCACACGCGGCGACCATGGCGGCTGCCGTCCGGCCACTCGGCGATCTCGGCTGGGAATACGCGAAACGCGCGGGGGCCAAGGACTAATGCGGCACCTTCTGTTTGCGCTCGCCAGCGTCCTGCTCGCGGCGGCGGCTTCGGCCGACACGAAGGTGATCTACGCGGGCACGCTGTTTGCGGTGCCGGCTGCCGATATCATCGCCGTGCCGCAGGATCCGACGCGCGACATCAAGGTGATGGAGCGCGTGTC
>JBKJZU010000405.1:0-3618 GCA_046715015.1 Micropepsaceae bacterium | reverse complement strand
CTGGAGGGCAGCGCGCGGCTCTATGACGGGTGAATGACGCTGCTTGAGACTTACCGGCGCGTTCTGCCGCTTGCGGCGCACACGATCCGCAATGAGGATCTGGTGCGTGACTTCGAGGGGCAAGCGCGGCAGATCTGCGACTTTATCGGCGCGCCGTGGGACGAGGCGATGCGCTCGTTCGCCGAGCGGCGGCACGCGCGGGCGATCTCGACGCCTAGCGGCGTGCAGGTCGCGCGCGGGCTTTATGCATCCGGCGGGCAGTGGAAGCGCTACGAGCGTCACCTGCAGCCGATTCTGCCGATTGTGCAGCCATGGGTTGAACGATTCTGATATGCCGGGGCGTAAAGCGCTGACCCTGCGCAAATAGGCGGCCGGACGACGCGGAACCACGGGTGCAAATGGTTGCAGCGGCACGCTATAAGGGCGGCGACAATGTTGGTTTTTGCGCTCCGGGTCCCTCTTGGTTCACGCCGTCAAACGTAAGCTCACAACGATTTTCTGCGCCGATGAGGTGGGGTACAGCCGCCTTATGGGGGTGGACGAGCACGGCACGCTCAAGCGGCTGAAAGAATGCCGCGAGCTGATCCAGGCCTTCATCGAGCGCCATCGCGGGCGCGTGGTCAGCTGGTCCGGCGACGCAGTGCTCGCCGATTTTTCCAGCGTCGTCGAATCGGTGCAATGCGCGGTCGAGATTCAGCGCGAGCTGAAAGCACAGAACGACACGGTCGCCGAGCGCGAGCGGATGGACTTTCGCATCGGCATCAATCTCGGCGACGTGATGATCGACGATCACGACATTTTCGGCGAGGGCGTGAACATCGCATCGCGGCTCCAGTCGCTTGCAACGCCGGGTGGGATTTTGATCTCCGGCTCCGTGCACGATCAGGTGAAGAACAAACTCGCGCTCGGCTTCAATTTCATGGGCAACCAGCAGGTCAAGAACATCAGCGAACAGGTGCCGGTGTTCGTGGTCACCCACAATGGGGCGCCGTCGATGCCGATCGGCGCCGCTTCGTTAGGAGGGACGTCTGCGATCGCGCTCAAGGCGCCCGGATTGATGCCGCTCAGGATCGTGGCGGGCGTGGTCGACGGGTTGATTGCGTGCGCGCTGGCGCTCGCCTTGGCAACGGCGCTGCAACCGGCGATGGGACCGATGTTCACGCTCGATGCGCCGTTCACATGGATCGCCAGCGAACGGACGTTACGCAGCGAATTGCCGTCGCTCGAAATCGCGGACGGCGGCGAGACCTCGCGCACGACGGTGCGCTCGACCGTCGAGCGGAACTATCTGGGCTTCCTGACGCAGACCTACCGGCGCACCGCCTCCGAAGTGAAGAAGAACGGTTCGACGGACGTGCAAATTCGCGAAACGCTGCTCGACGGACGCAACGGGTCTGAGATTTCACGGCCGCCGCTTTGGATGGCCGCGGTCGGCCTCTACTTCCTGGTTTTGGTGTTGTGCGAGGGCATGCTGATGCGCGGCGCGTCGCCGGGCAAGCTGTTGATGGGTCTTCGCGTGTCGAACCTCAAAGGGGGTAAGCCCGGGCTGATCCAAGCCACCGTGCGGAATTTGAGCAAGGTGGTTTCGATCGCGCCGGCGTTGCTCGGCATCTTCATGGCGTTCTTCTCGAAGAAGCGGCAGATGCTGCACGACGTGTTGACCGGCTGCTACGTGCACGACGCCAAGTGAGCGCGCAGGCCTTCGCACAAGCCGTGCAATTGCTTCAAGGCGGCGCCTTCGAGCAGGCGCGTGCCCTGTTAAGCGGGATCGTCGCGCGCGAACCGGGCAACGCCGACGCGCTCAATCTGCTCGGCATCGCGCTCGCGCAAGGTCAGAACTTTCCGGCGGCCGTCGATGCCATGCAGCGGGCGATCGCAGCGGCGCCGCAGCATTCGGGCGCACACATGAACTATGGCGGCGTGCTGAAACGGCTTGGCCGCCTCAGCGAAGCAGCTGCATCGTTCGAACGTGCGGCGGCGCTCCGGCCAGACGCGCCTGTGCCCGCGCTCCGGCAGCTCGCCTCGATACTGATCGATTTAGGGCGGGGCGAGGAGGCGGTCGCTTGTTGCACACGCATACTGGCGCTGGCGCCGCAGGACCCGCTGGCGCTGAACGACCGGGGGCTCGCGCAGCTCGATCTCGCGCGCGCCGAGGCGGCGCTTGCCGACTTCGAAGCAGCGCTTGCCGTCAACCAACGTTTCGCGGCGGCGCTCGGTAATAAGGGCCTCGCGCTCGCGAAGCTCGAGCGGACGGCGGAGGCGCTGGTCGCATGCGATGCGGCGCTCGCCCTTGAGCCGCAGAGCCCGGGGCTCCATCGGACGAAGGGACTCGTGCTGCTGTCGGCGGACCGCCCAGCGGACGCCTTTGCTGCAATCGACGGTGCGCTTGCGCTTGGTTTGCAGGATGCAACGACCTGGACGTTGCGCGGCGAGGCGTTGAGGCGGGCGGGGAAGAATGTGGACGCACTCGCCAATTTTCATCAGGCGCTTGAGATCGACCCGCAGCATTGGGACGCGTTGATTGCCGCGGGCATGGTGTGCCTTGAGAGCGACAAGTTCGCCGAGGCTGCGGAGGCGTTCAACCGCGCGGCGAGTGCGCGGCCTACCGAGGCGCTTGCCTATTTCGGCCGGGCGCGGGCGGCGCGCGGACTCGGCAATCTGCAAGCGGCGCTGTTCGACGCTGACCGCGCAATCGAGCTTGCGCCGAACGATGCCGAAGCGCTCGCGCTTAGGATGCAGGTGAAGCGCGAGCTTGGGCGGCGCGCAGAAGCGCTGGCCGATTGCGAGCGGGCGTTGGCGCTCAAGCCCAGTTCGCTGCTGTATGCGAACAAAGGCGTGTTGCTTGAAGAATTGCAGCGGCCGGAGGAAGCAATCGCCTGCTACGAGCGCGCCTTCGAGCTCGATCCGCGCAATTGGATCGCGCTGCAGAATCTGGGCGGCGCCTTGGTTCAGCTGGGCCGCGGGGAAGAGGCGTTGGCCGCGTGCGAGGCGAAGCTTGCGCTCTCGGCCGGCAACCACGAGCTACTAACGGTCAAGGGGATGATCCTGCTCGTGCTGCGCCGGTACGACGAGTCGGTGGCGGCGCTCGATGCTGCCATTGCCGCGCAACCAGAGGATTCTTGCGCGCATTTCTACAAGGGCCTGACCCTGCTGACGCAAGGTAGACTTCGCGAAGGTCTTGCGGAGTACGAGTGGCGGCGGCGCGGCCCCGCTCCGTTGCTCAAGCTCATGAAGTTCGATCAGCCTGAACCGCTCAGCACCGACGATGTGTGCGGCAGGCGGCTCACGCTCTATCGCGAGCAGGGGCTTGGCGACATGATCCAATACGCCCGGTTCGCGCGCGAGTTCGCCGATCGCGGTGCGAAGGTGACACTGCTCACCTACCCTGCCCTCGCGCGGCTGCTGCCGAGCCTGGGGCCGGACATCGACATCGTGTCCGACGACCTGAGACCCGAAGCGGACTTTGCCTATCCGCTGATGTCGGCGCCGCATTTGCTGCAGACGACGGTTGAGACAATCCCAGCCAAGACACCCTATCTCGCGGCGCCGGCGGAGCTTGTGGCCGCCTGGCGCACGCGGCTGGGGCCGAAGACGGGATTGCGCGTCGGGCTTACGTGG
>JBKJZU010000404.1:0-4710 GCA_046715015.1 Micropepsaceae bacterium | reverse complement strand
GAAAGCGACGCGAGCGCGGCCGTCGACGACGCTCGGATCATCGCAGATTTGGACACGCGCTATCAGCTTGCCGTAAAGCAGAACGATGCTGTCACCATGGATCGCATCCTGCACGACGATTTCATTTTGGTGTTGGGCAACGGCGCGGCTCACACAAAGGCCGACCTCCTGAAGTCCGCCCGCGAAAAGAAGTACGTTTACGATTTGCAAGACGAAGAGGCCGGAACGCAGATCGTGCGCATCTACAGCGACACCGCAATCGTCACCGCGAAACTCATTCTCAAGGCCACGACCGGCGGCAAACTCGTGCAGATGAAACTCTGGTTCTCCGACACCTACGTCCGCACGCCAACGGGCTGGAGCTACGCGTTCGGTCAAGCGTCGCTGCCACTGCCGGAAAAGTAAGCGTTACTCTTTATACCAAACGATCTGCGTGCTGGTCGCGAGCAGGCGTCCATCCTTGCCCCAAAGATGCGCGATCTGATCCGCGAACCCGTCCGCGAACAAGTGCGCATCCGCGGTGCACAACAGCGGATGCGTCCCCTGCGCGCGCATCGCCTCTTCGTTGCCGTGGAAGAACGTCGTCAACGTAATCGTGCCGACGGGCACGAACTTGCCTCGCGCCACGAACGCGCGAATAACGAACGCGTCGCTCATGCTGGCGAGCGAGACATAGTCGAGCGGCCGCTCCGGCACGTCGCGCATCCAAAGCTGCGAATGCGCGGAACGAATCTCACCATCGTCGCGCGGGGTCCAGTCCGGCGCGCCGTTGAGGAAGCGCATCTCGTATTGGCTGGTCCAGCCGCCCGGCTTGAAGTTCGTGAACGCAGGCACCTGCTCCGGCGGCGGCATGTGCGGCGCTTCGGCCTGATGATGGGACCACACCGCACGGCGCTGGCCGCACACAACGCTAGCCGTCGCGGCGACGGTCGCGCCTTGCGTCAACTCAAGCGACCAGTGCTGCGTGGACTTTCCCGTGCGCCGCTCGCGCACCGAAACCTCAAACGCACCTTCGCCCAGCGCCGCGCAATAGTTCACGGTCAACGCAACCGGAACGCCTTGCCTGCGCGGATCGTCCAACACGGCACGCAGCAGCACGGCCGCGGTGAACCCGCCGAACGTTCCATTGAAGTTCGAGTAGTGCGTGCTCGTGCGCCCCGAAAGGCGCTCCGGGCCCAGACGTTCAAGCGCTGTGTCTTTGTCGAGCGGATGCATGGGCGCGCGAATAAGCACACCATGCATCGCTTGTCGATTACTTCGCTTCCGCAAAGACGACGTAGCGTAACGGCCCGCGCTCCACGGCGTCGAACGGATAACACGTCACAAGTGCGAGCCGCGGCGACTTCGCCTTGGTCGCGATGCCGGATGCACCGGCATGTACGATCGCGGAACCGGTCATACGGTAGCGCACGGTCTTACGCTCGGGCGTGTCGATCAAGATCTCGTCGCCGGCCTTCAGGTTCTTGATGAAGCTGAAATGCGTATCGCGATGCCCGCCGATCACGCTCACGCCGTTCGCGCCGGGCTTCGCCGAGGCCGCGACGTGAGCGGGTCCGAACGCCATCGCCTCGCCACCCGCTTCCTCAAGCACGATCGCCGATTGGTTCAGCGACGGAAACGAAATCCGCGCAATCGGCCAGGTATCAGCCCACGACCAAGCCCTCGTCGGCGTGCCGGTCGCCAACGTCGTCTGCCACGCACTCTCCAGCAACACCTGCGCAAGCACGGCCTTGGCTTGGATGTAGGCAGCATTGCCGACGAAGTATGCACCGGCAGCGATCAGAACAGCCGCCAGTGCCGAAAAGAGTCTCACGCGAAGCCGCGAAGGCGCGAAGAAGGAAGAAATCTCACGCGAAGATACGAAGCTACGAAGAAGAAGTACGCGCGCGTAGGCGCGCTGTCCCATGTTGGAGAGGCGCTTCGCGCCGAAGAGATACGCTCCTTCGTAGCTTCGTATCTTCGCGCGAGTCATCTTCTTCGCGCCTTCGCGGCTTCGCGTGAGATAATCTTCTTCCATCTGTAGGAATTCAGCCGGCGCCAACATTTTCGTTCTCCCGTAAGTGGTCCCCTCGCCCGCGTTGCCGCGGGAGAGGGGTAGCGGTGACTTAGGCTTTCTGTTTCCGGAGAGAGACGAGGAGCATCATCCCGGAGGAGAGGAACAGAAGGCCGATCACCAACTGAAGCACGGTGCCTGCGTCGCCCTGCGGAAGGTCGACGCCCGCACCGTCGGCAGACGCCGCCGCCGGTTTGGTCGAGCCTGCAAGTTTCTGCAGCAACGTGTCGTCGATCGAAGCTTTGATCAGCGGATTCGACGGATCTTCGCCGAACACCTTCTCGAAGTTCCAACCATGCGGCAGGTTCGTCGGCATCTCGTGACTGCTGAGCAGCTCGCCCACCGGCCGGCTCGGCGTGACGTCGACCGCAACAAGGCTCGTCAAGCGCGAGACCAAGTGATGGTCGAGCGCCACTTTCAATACGGCGGCGTCGATATCGCCTTCTTTGCCGCCCTTGTAGCGAAGCGACTCGATGCCCGAGATTTTCGAGCGCGCCCAGAGTTTCGACACCCCTGCTCCTTCGACCGCCGCCGAAAGATCGAGCGTCGTCGACCACGGCGTCGTGCCAACGCGACCCGTCAAGCTGACCTTCCCGGACTGCGATCCCGTCACCGCAGTCAACACGACCGGCTCACCCGAATAAAGGTCCGGGATCGGATTCGGCGACGTCTCGAGCTTCACGCCGTCTGCGACGCGCAAGTCCGTCATCACGGGGCTCTCAAGTTTGTTGAAGAGCTCTGCCATGCGCTCGACGACTTCCGATTCCGAGCCGATATGCGTGAACGTACCGCGGCCTTGCCCCGCGATGTGCTGCATCAAGTACGAGTTCGGTGCCGAGCCGATGCCGACCGTGAAAAGACGCGACCGGCCGAGCGACTTGCCGATTTCTTGCAGCACCTGCTCCTCGTTGCTCACGGCACCGTCGGTCAGGAAGATCACCTGCCGAAGGCGTGACGTATCCGTGGGTGTCAGGTCGGCAAGCGCCGCCTGCAGCGCGGCATAGATCTCCGTGCCGCCGTTGGCATCGAGACCACTGACGAAGTTCACTGCGACCTTCAAGTTCGTTTCGTTCGCAGGCACCGCCGTCTTGAACAGAACGTCGAACGTGTCATCGAAACGGATGACGTTGAACTTGTCCTCGGGTTTCAACTTCGAGAGACCCAAGATCAGCGCCGCCTTCGCCTGGCGCATCGACTCACCGGCCATT
The DNA here is from genome assembly GCA_046715015.1 of Micropepsaceae bacterium. Taxonomy (GTDB): domain Bacteria; phylum Pseudomonadota; class Alphaproteobacteria; order Micropepsales; family Micropepsaceae; genus SZUA-430. The sequence goes on along the minus strand of JBKJZU010000404.1, from coordinate 1,449 downwards.
GAGCCGGAATTGTCGATCACGAAGACCGCTTCGCGCGGCTGACGCACCTTCTTGGTGCCAGCCGGCGGCACGATCATCGCCAAGTAGTAGTTGTCGGCGCCGATCGTTTCGCGGAACAGCGTCGCCTGAGGCATCGAGCTGGCCGCAACCTTCCAGTTCAAGACGAAGTCGCGGTCGGCGGGGACGTTTCCGTCGAGCGTGACGGTCGCCGACTGCGTATCCGGACGCTCGATCGTCGCCGTGTGGTACGCACTCTCGATCGCGGCAAGCGACACGCCCGCCTTCAGCTTCACGCTCAGCGACACCGGGTTGATCTTCCCGAACTTCGGGTGGATCACCGGCGGCGTCACCTTATGGGCGTCCTTGACGACCGTGTTCGACGCCACGATGACACCCTCATCGGTGTAACCCACCAGCAGCGGCTCACCGCTCCGCGGCGTGTAGCGTGGCCCAACGACCAGCGGCACGCGCAGCTGGAACTTGTCGCCGTCGAGGCGCACGGCCTCTTGGTATTCGATCTGCACGACGATCGTTTCGTGCGGCCCGATATTGGCGACCGAGTTCGTGAAGATGTTCGGCCGCTGTTGTTCGATCAGCGACGCTTTGTAGCCTTCGGCGGCCGCCTTCTCGTAGATCTGGCGGGCCTCGACCCGCTCCTTCACTTTACCTTCCAGGAATCGGTCGCCGACCTTCATCTTCAGCGTGTCGACCGCCGCGTTCTGGGGCATCGGGTAGACGTAGACGCCCTCGACCCACTTATCGGACGGGTTCTCGAAACGCTGGGTGATGACCGCGCGTGCGGTCGGGCCCGTGACGGTGATGGCGACGTCCGTCTTGAGGCGCGGCGCCTCCAAGAACTTGCCGCCTTCCGTCGTCTTGAGCAGCAGTGCGCCGGTATGCATGTCGTCGGGGGTGACGAGCACGACTGGTTCCGGCTGCAACTGTGGCGCCGCCGGTTGGGCGACGCTGGCAGGCCCCATTGCAATGGCGGTCAGGATGGAAACGCTAGCGATCAGGCTTGCGCGCAACAAAACGCCCGGCGAGCCCAGGGGGCTCCCACGGGAGAGCAGATACGGTTTCATGGTGAAATCCCTCAGCAGAACGGCTGGTCCAAAAGCCGTTCGCGAGGGTCAGGGATGCGCCCCGATAAAGACCCGAATACGCTGCGATTTGGACGTTGTTGCAGCGATTGCGGCGGATGCATGGCGCCGTGCAACAGCCGTCACTTGCGTTACGCGATTGTCGTACAGACGTGAGCTTAGCGCTGCCCTTGATCGCGCCCGCTCGATCCCTTATCTTGCCCAAATCGCAACCACGAGCCCGAAGGAGAGACATATGCCCAATGCCGTTGTGTCCCCGCGGGCTGGCCGCGTGTCGATCCGCGCCTGAAGGCGCCTTTCTTCCCGTCTCAGCCCTATTCCGTCTCGCGAGTGCGCCTCTGCGCGCTCA
>JBKJZU010000403.1:0-4509 GCA_046715015.1 Micropepsaceae bacterium | reverse complement strand
CACCATCGTCACACCTTCCGCCGGCGAAGGCATTGCTGTCAGCGGCCCGGTCACAAACGTCCACGGCGCTTCGCTCGATCGGCAATGCTGCCGCGCTTCGAGTGCAGCCGTGATCAAGCTCTGTCCCGCTGCCCCGCCACCCGCCGACACCAGAATCTCGCGCCGCATGTCGGTTCGCTTCGGCATATCGGCGCAGATGTAACCGGTGTAAGCGCACTTCGATGCGATGGCGGCGGTTTCAGGAAAACTCTGTTCGAGCCGCAGCACCGCTGGATCGCCATGCACGACGACGGCGTCATAAAGCGTCCTTGCTCGCTCCACCATTGCAGCAGCGCGCACGTCCTTCCGCGGTCGCTGTAAGACGTCTCGGATCGACGCCACGATCCTCGGCGTTTTGGGTGCCCGCTTTGCCTCATCGAGCAATGCCATAAGTTCGAACTCAAGCAACCGCCTCCCAAACGGAAACGTCTCCGTGATCAACACATCGGGACGCGCCGCCCGAAACGCGGCGAGCAAGCGGTCGCGCCTTCCCTCATGCCAACGCTGATCGACGTTCTGGCCGTACTGGTCGACGAGTTCGTCGAACAGTTCGTCCTTGGCGCGCGCCGCGGGCAGCTGCACGAAGGAGACACCGCCCGGCACCGCGTCGACCGGCGTCACGCCGCCGCTAACGAGCGTCACGCCGAACCCGGCATCGCGCAAAGCTTCGGCCATCACGCGCGCCCGCGCAAAGTGCCCGAAGCCCAGAAGGTGTTGCACCCAAATGAAGACGCGCGCGCTCACTTAGCGAACCTCCGCGATGACCGCAGCAAGCGTGCGTGCCGCCGCATCGACGCTCCGCGCTTTGGTCACAAACATCCGCGCGGCGCTGCCGAGTTGTTCGCGCAGGCCCCGATCGGTTGCCATTCGCCTCAGATTTGCCGCGTACGAACCAACCTCGCCCGGAGGACTCAGCAAAGCCGTATCCGCCCGTACGGCATCGGGCACCCCACGATCGCGGCACGCAACATCGCCAAGCCCAGAGGCCTGCGCCTCCAGGAAAACCAAGCCATAGGCTTCGCCAAGCCCTGGCCAAGCGAACGCGTCGCCCGCCGCTAGAAAAGCGGGAATCTGCTCCGCTGGCACCATCCCGGCAAACCGAACGTCCAGCCCCGCGAACATCGCCTCGATGTCCGCGCGATCGGGTCCGTCGCCCGCGATGGTCAAGGAATACGGCACATCCAATTCGCGCAACGCCTGCGCCAACAGCGCGTAGCTGGCGCGCTTACGCTCGTCCTTCATTGTCGCAACGGTCACAAAGCGAACGCGTGGGGACGGCGCTCGCGCGACATCGAAGCCCGTGACATCGATGAACGGCTTCAAGTCCCGCACCCGTCCCTGCGCAATCTGATCGAGGCAGAAGCGATCGAACACCGTCATCGCGAGCAACCGGTTCGCGGCCCGAAGCGCAGCGGTCGCGCCGTCATGCCCCAGTGCCCAAGGTCCCCCAGCACGCTTCGGCGCATGCGATCCCTCGGCGACGAAATAGGGAATCGAAAGCGCACGCGAAACAGCGGGTCCGATCCAATCCGGCGACTTGTAGTAGACGTGATAGCTGAACCACAGATCGGGTCTCGCAGTCTGCCCTTGGCGTACCGTTTCCAGATATGCGGCCGCTGCACGTTCGCTGTCAGCTTTGAGCGCCGCTTGCCGCGCGCCGCCGCGTCCGTCATACGTCCGCGGCAGCATCAGCTGCACCACCTCCGCGCCGGCGGCCGTCAACGCGCGCTGAAGCAACGTCCCCATGCGCTGCACCCCGGACGCAACGCGTGCATCCGGCGTAGCCATGGGCGAATAGAACGCGACGCGCATCAGCCGATCTGCTCCTTCAGCAACGAGGCGATGGCATCATAGCCTGCCTCCGCATCGCCCGTGCGGCGCGTCTGCTCAAGCGCACCCGTGCCAAGGTCCTGACGCGCACTTGGGCTCCGGATCATCTCGCTCAGAGCGCGCTGCAACGCCTCCACGTCGCCTGGCGCCACCAGCCGCCCGGTGCGCCCGTCGGCGACAACCTCATCGATCCCGCCGACGCGCGACGCGACGACGGCAAGGCCGCGGGCTTGCGCCTCCAGCAACGCATTCGGGATCCCGTCCCTATCACCGTCGCCGCCCACGACAGCGGGCAGCACGAAGAGATCGCTGCCATCGAGTGCTGTGAGCACCACGCGGTGCGGCTGCGGTCCATGCCAAGTACTGCGGCCGTCGAGACCGAGCGCAACAGCTTTCGCTTTCAATTCGGCCAGCAGATCGCCGCCGCCATAGTGGTCGAGCCGCCAGGAAAGATCGGGCGGCAGCAGGGCCAACGCATCGAGCAACCGCCGCAACCCCTTCTTCTCAACCGCACGCGCCACGCAGACCATCCGCACGGGATCGCGCGCGTCCGATCCGTCGCGCGTCTGCGTGCGCGATGCACCGGCAATCACATCGCGCGCCAAGCCGTGATAGATCAGCTTCAGCGGCGCCGATGCGCCGAGCGCCTTGAGCCGCTCGTACCCCGCCTTATTGCAAACCGTGACGAAGCCGGCTCCGGTAAGCTTGCGCTTTAAGTCCCAATCCGGCGCCGTCCAAATATCCTTCGCGTGCGCCGAGACGCTGAAGCCGATCCCGCGCATCAACGCCGCGTAGCGGGCCACGGACGTGGGGCTGTGCGCAAAGTGCGCATAAACATGCCGCACACTCGCCGGCATCTGTTCCGCCAACACGCACGCTTGCCCGAACCGGCGCGCGCGCGCCCGCGCAAACTCGTCGCGAAGATCGACGCGAAACGCCTGCCACGCCGCACCAAATCCGGACAGGCGCCGCGCTTTCGCAAAGGCCCGAGCAACCGCCAGCGGCGCCTCGTGAAGGTACTCCGGCAAATACTGCGGCAGCGCGCCGACAGTATTGTCGACAAGCGCCGCATCGCCACCGGGTTTGCGCAACGCATGCAGCGAAAACCTGAGCCCCCGCGCTTCCAAAGCCTGTAGTTCCCGGGCAACGAATGTTTCCGAGAGCCGTGGAAATCCCTTTACGACAATGGCGAGCGTAGGTTCCATCAACCGCGCGCCGGCTCTCGCCCGAACCATGCGCTACATTTGTCTACAATCGTCGTGAGGCCATCCAACAAACCAGACGTCGCTGTTCGCGACGGCAAGGACTGCGCCGGCAACGAGCTCAAGGCAGCGCTCATCGCATCGGGCTGAGGTGCGCCATCCGGCTCGCTCAGCATCCGCACCAATCCCAGTCGCTCGGCCGCCTCCGCACGGATCGTCTGTTCAAGTCTGGGCGTATGCCGTGGCACCAGCAGCGCGCGCTTGTCGAACGACAGGATTTCGCAAAACGTATTGTACCCGCCCATGGATGCGACCGCGAGACACTCGGCCATCAGATGCTCCATGCGCGGCTCGAAGGTCAGCATGCTGACGTCTGGGATCGCCGCCGCACGCTGCTCGAACGCAGTGCGCAGGTCAGCGCGCATGAAAGGTCCAGGTACGATGAGTGCGGGCGGTAACGCGCGTGCACCAAGCTCATATGCGCTGAGCACCCAATCGATCAGAAGCTCGCCGTCGCCGCCGCCGCCGGCCGTAACCAGAATGCGCTGCCCGATATCCGCGTACGTTGCCGCCGGCATCGCGAAAGGGCGCGTCCGCCGCAGATAACCCGTGAACGTTGTCTTCGCGCCGACAGCGGCGGAGAGCCCCAGCCCAGCCATTGGGTCGTAGATCGCCTTCAATCCATAGACCCAGATGTCGTCGTAGATTTGCTCGACGGCCGGAATTACCCGCTTGCGCTTCCACTCGGCGGCAAGCGCCTCCGGCTCGTCCATCACGTCGCGTAACCCCAATACCAAGCGGGTCCCGCGCGCCTTCAGGGTCTCCAGCGTCCCCTCTAGTTCGCCGCGCAGACCTAGTGGTTCCTTGTCGACGATGAAGAGATCCGGCGCGAACGCCAGGGCCGTTTCGCCGATCAGCGACGATCGAAGCGCGGTCGTCTCCTGAATCGACCCGTGCTCGCCAAGCGGTACATAGTCCCCGTTGCGAAGCTTGATGATGCCGGGCACCCGCACGAAATCGACGCGTGTCTTGAAATCGAAGCTGCCGATGATCGGCGAGCCTGAAACGATCAACACCTTTAGCTTCGGAAACGCTTCCGCTAGCGCGTGCGCGATCGTCCGGCATCGCCGGATGTGCCCCAGCCCGAAACTGTCGTGGCTGTAGATCAGAACCCGGCCGTGCGACTGGCTAATGGTTAAACCTCGGCGCGCAAGAAGCACCCGAATTTCGCACGCGGCGCGCGGCGGCGAAAGGGCGTGGCGTTGTTAAACCTTTCTCTCTAGCTTAAGCCCGATTCCGGCAAGCCCTGCATGGCCACGCACCAGTCGCTCTATACATATATTTGGCAGCATTCCCGCCGCGACCAGCTGGTCATCCTCGCGATCGCGCTGGCCGCGCAACCGTTCTATTTCCTGACCCTGACCCTGCCGAAGCTGAT
>JBKJZU010000402.1:0-8185 GCA_046715015.1 Micropepsaceae bacterium | reverse complement strand
AACCAAACCTGGCGTTCAGGCGAGGTTCATTCACCAAACGAAGAACGCCGCGAAACCTAAGTGTTCCGCGGCGTTCGTGTTCGATCGTTCAAGATGAACGATGTGACGGTCGTTACTCGGCGGGTTGCGCAGCGCGTCCCGTGCCAGAGGTTTTCTCCGGATGCGCCAGATAGCGAAGGATCGGCGACAGCACGATCAGCCCCGCACCGAGCGCCAAGCCCCACAGGCCGATCATCTCGAAGACTTGCACATAGGTCTGCAGCGCTTTGCCCGGATCGAGCACCTGGCCCGCAACCGTTTCGCTGGCGGTCAATTCGGCGACCATTGCCCCCAGATACTGCGCCCACGAAGAGGCGAGGAACCACGTCGCCATAATCGTCGAGGCGACCGCGGCCGGTGCCAACCTTGTCATCTGCGAGAGACCGACAGGCGAGATGAACAACTCACCGGTCGTGTGCAGCAGATACGTTAGCACCAAGAAGATCAGCGGCACCTTGAAGCTGGCGTCCGCGAACTGCGCGCCCCAAACGAGCACGAAGAACCCCGCGCCGACCTGCACCAGCGCGAGGCCGAACTTCAACACCGGATTCGGGTCCAAGTTGAGGCGCCCGAGATAGGCCCAGATCGCCGAAAAGATCGGCGCCAGTATGAGGATAAAGCCCGCGTTGAACGACTGCGTTTGCGCGGCCGTGATCGACACTTCGCCCGCCGTCAGGATCGTGTTGCGTTCGGCGAACTGGTTGAGGGAAGAGCCCGCCTGCTCGAACAGCGTCCAAAACACGGTCGAAGCACCGATCAAAATGATCGCCAAAATCAGCCGCTGCGCCTCGACGAAGGTGCACTGCGTGACCATGAACACGAGCAAGTACAGCAACACCAGCCCGGAACCGCCGGCCAGCATGTAGCCTACCCACGCGTTCTGCTGGACGATGAGCCAAACCAAGCCCACAGCGACGAGCCCAAGCAGATAGATGGACCATTCGATGTTGACCGGTCCGATCAGCGGCTTTTTCAGCAGCTCAGGATTTGGCGGCTCGCCCTTGCCGTCGAGCCACGGCTTGCCGAGACCGAACGCGATGAGGCCGAGCAACATGCCCACGCCCGCGGCGCCGAACCCGGCCCACCAGCCGATATTGATGCCGAGCCACCCGCACGCGATCGCGGCCCAGAAAGCACCGAGGTTGATCCCGTAATAGTAGAGCGTGAACCCAGCGTCGCGTCGCGGATCGGCCCTCTCGTAGAGCTGGCCGACGATCGTCGAAATATTTGCCTTCAAGAAGCCGACGCCCATGATGATGAGCGCGAGTGCCAGATAGAAGATGTGTGTGAAAATCTCGGAGTCGCGTTTGACCGAGAGTTCGAAACTACCCTTGGGAAGCACGGCCGGCAGCGATGCGCCGTCCGGAAGCCCCTTGATCTCCAGACCGCCGTCGGAGCTCGCACCGTAAGCATATTTCTTCCCGTCGACGATGAGGCCGACGTTGCGCGCTTCCATCCGTCCCTGCACGTCGAAGACGTACTGTTGGCCCTGATAGGTCAGAACCTGCTGCGCGGGCTTGCCTTCGATGCCCATGGTAAAGTGGCCGGCCACGAGCAGGATCGCGCCAAACGCGATCGCCTTGCGCGTGCCCAGGAACTGATCCGCCAGCAACCCGCCAATCAGAGGAAGCAAGTAGACGAGCGAGGTGTAGGCCCCATACTGACGCTGCGCGACGCCGTCCTCGAACAGAAAGTGCTGGGTCATGAAGAAGATCAACAACCCGCGCATGCCGTAGTAGGAAAAGCGCTCCCACATTTCGGCAAAGAACAGGACGAACAAACCGCGCGGGTGATTGCGCGTCAGTTGCCACAACACTGGAATGGCGGTCGCGACCGTGATGACGATGCCGGCCAGAAAGACGATATCCATGAGAGTTTCTTCCTTAACGCGCGCTGAGGCGCCAAACGGGCGCCAAAAGACCATGCGGCCCGCCGTTTCACAAGCCGAGCAGGACAAAGCGCGGACCTGGTGTTGCCGTCAGTCCCTCGACTTCCTTAACGCGGCGAGGACTTCCGCCGGAGTTCGCCCGCCTGGCGCAAAAACCAGTGCGATGAACAAGTCGCTGAGCGTTTTGACGACCACAAGCGCGGCCAAAGCCCAAACCGGCGAGCCCATTTCGCCGATCAAGAACCCGCCCAACAGCACGGCGATGTGCAGCGCAAAAACGCGCGGGTAGGGCTCGAACATCATCTGGGCCGGTTCGCGGCCTTTGAAGCCTTCGCTATAGCTGGCATCGAGCCCAAGCTGCAGCGCCTGCCAAGCTGCGATCGAGACCGCCGGCAGAACGAGACCGCCGCTGAGCGCCGCCGCCAACCCGCCCGAAACGATCCCGAAATAGACGACCACGAACACGCCGTGCACGAACGTGAACATGCCGTAGTGCAGGATAAAGAACGTGGTCGTCGACCAACCGTCGGAGACATTGTTCGTCCGCGTCGCAATCGCAAGCCGCGCGGCATGGGCAACGCCGATCGCCACATTCTCGAACCAGTAGAGCAACAGCACCTCAAACACGCTCCAGCCGAACCAAAGTACGCCGGCGAGCGGAATGGCGTTAACGGCAAGCGTGCCGAGAATCTGCAAGAGACGGAACATTTCGGCTTGTTAGGGCATGGAAGTCGGCGCGCCAAGCTCTGGTCGCGCCTTGCCGTTACAAAGCCTTCCAACTAGGTTTCGCCTATTCGCAATTGCACAAACGGACCCCAATCATGCTCGGCCGCCTGAACCACGTCGCTATCGCCGTGCCGGACATAGCGGCTGCGGCGGAGATCTATCGCTCCACCTTTGCCATGGGCGTGAAGGTATCGAAGCCGGTGCAGCAGCCTGACCACGGCGTGACCACCGTGTTTGTCGAACTCCCGAACACGAAGATCGAACTTTTGGAACCGCTGGGCGACAAGTCGCCGATCGCGAATTTCTTGAAGAAAAACCCGTCCGGCGGCATCCACCACGTCTGTTATGAGGTCGAGGATATCCTCGTTGCCCGCGACCAGATGCTGGCGAAGGGCGCCACGATCACCGGCACGGGTGAGCCCAAGATCGGCGCGCACGGAAAACCCGTCATTTTCATGCACCCGAAAGACTTCAACGGCACGCTGATCGAACTCGAGCAGGTCTAGGCATGGGCATCGCCGGTTCCTTGATGGTGATCTCGATCGCATGGTGGCTCGCGTTCATCGCGATGCTGTCGGTCGGCGTGCGCTCGCAAATCGAAGACGGTCATGTGGTTCCGGGCACGGATCCATCCGCGCCTACGGCACCGCGACTTTGGCGGAAAGCCGGTTGGGCCCTAATCGTCGCCCTGATCGTGTGGGGTGCCCTTTTCTGGCTGATCGAAATGTCCGGCGTCGGGATCGAAGACATTCCGGTACCGTCGGGCCTCCGCTGGAATTAACCGAGCACGCGAACTCGCCAAACCGCTTCCCCTGATTGGTTACTTAGGCGGGTGTTGCCGATTTCATGCGGGAAAACTCGTCACCCATTTGCCACTTAGCCCCGCCTTCTCGCGTCCCGGAGCCGCAAGGGGGAATTGCGCCGAGAGCCTTTTTTGGCGACAGTCGTTACTACTCCTTCGCGGCTCGGGAACCAGCATGTTTTTGCGTCTAATTCTTGCTGTGGTTGTCGTGGTTTGGGCGAGCCCCGCTTGGGCGAACCAAACCTGGCGCGTGACCAAACCGGAATGGACCGCCGACGATGAGCGCGGCTACTCCGATTTCGTCCAGAAAATCGGCGAAAGCGGCTGCGAAACGCCGGACGACTGCATCAACTCGAACGCCAACCCGTACCGCGGCACCGACGGCCGCGGCATCAACTTCAACGCCGACTGCGCCGACCTCGTCTACATGCTGCGCGCCTACTACGCGTGGAAGAACGGCCTGCCGTTCACGTTCGTGAACGGCGTCTCACCGCGCAGCGGCGGCGACGTGCGCTTTTCGATAAAAGGCAATCGCGCCGGCGGCCGCAGCCACATCACAGGCGGCGAGAACGGACGCACGGTGATCAATTGGGTTCGTGACGCGGTGTCCTCCGCGACCTACCGCATCGGTCCGGACATGGACGAGAGCCCGCTGACCGATCTCTATCCGGTAAAGATTCAGCCGGGCTCCATCCGTCCGGGCACGGCGATCTACGACGTCAACGGTCACGTCGCGCTGGTCTACAAAGTCGGCGAAGACGGTCGCGTGCACTACATGGATGCGCACCCTGACTTCACGCTGACGCGCAGCGTCTTTGGTGCGCAGTTCGGACGCGACCTGCCGTCGATGGGCGCGGGCTTCAAAAACTTCCGTCCCATCCGCATGGAACGCGGGCGCATCACGATCGCCAAGAACAACCAGATCCCTGATTACTCGACGGAGCAGTTCTACGGCAACGTGAACCCGAACCCGCGCGAAGACTGGCGCAGCGGCAAATTCAGCTACAACGGGCTCGAGGTCGGCTTTTACGAATACGTCCGCATCGCGATGGCGGGCGGTAAGACAAGCTTCAACCCGCTCGCCGAACTCAAAGCCACGATGAAGACGCTCTGCAGCGATCTCTACGATCGTCAGCGTTTCGTGGAAATGGCGATTGAGGCTGGTGTCGATCGCAAGCCGCATCCCGAGCGGTTGCCGGCGAATATCTACGGCACCGACAGCATGGAGTGGGAAATCTACTCCACGCCATCGCGCGACGCGCGCATAAAGACGGCGTTCAAGGCGTTTCGCGACGACATGGAACGTCTGATCGGTATGTGGATGAAGCGTGACGAGCGCATTTCGTACGACGGTCTCAATCTGAAGGAAGACCTGCAAAAGGCTTACACCTACGCCGCGGATGTCTGCACGGTCGTCTACACGAATTCGGCTGGGCGCCGTGTGACGTTGCGCTACCAAGACGTCGTGGATCGGATGTTCCGCCTGTCGTTTGACCCATATGATTGCGTGGAGCGGCGCTGGGGCGCCTCGAGCCCCGAAGAACTTGCCTCCTGTCACAACACCTCGGGAAAGAACCGCTGGTACGAGGCGCAGCAACGCCTGCGCAATCAGATCGACCGCACCTACGACGCGCGCATGGACTTCACCGCGAAGGACTTGGAAGCGCGCGCGCCCGGATCCGGCGCTGACAATCCGCCGGATGTCGATCTAAAGCGCACGATCGACAACATAGGTTACCGCACCCCGATAACGACGATGCAGCCGCCGGGTTACTAGCCGCATAGTAAACGGGCTCGCGTGAGGCCGCGTATTCACCTGTAACCTTCGCAGGCTATCGCGTGGCGTGCGCCGTCATGCAACATTCGCCCACGAGGGGGAGCAGTCGTGGGGGACCGGCCGTCCAGCGCCGCAAATCTGCGTGGCATTTTCGCCATGCTCGTTTCGCAGGCGCTGTTCCTGATGAGCGACAGCATTGTGAAGCTCGCGGGCGCAACGCTCGCGCCGAGCCAGATCATGGCTGTGCGCGGCATGATGGCGGTCTATCTTGTCGGCGCGATCCTGGTTGCGACCGTAGATTGGCGCAAATGGTACATGGTGCTGGGCCCGCTCGTCGTGATCCGCGCAATCATCGAAGGCGCAGTCGCGGTCTTCTTCTTGATCTCGCTGCCCTATCTGCAACTGGGTCAGATCACCGTGATCTCGCAGGTGACGCCGCTGATCCTGACCGTGCTGTCGGCGGTGTTGCTTGGCGAAATGGTCGGCCGAGCGCGCTGGCTTGCCGTCGCAATGGGCTTCGTGGGCGTGGTCCTTGTGGCCCAGCCGACAACGCAAGGCGTCAGCATCCACGTCGTCGGCGCGCTAATCATGGCGCTCCTCGTCGTCGCCCGCGATCTCGTGACCCGCTTTATCGACCCGAAGGTGCCGACCGGCGTCGTGACGTTTACCAGCACTGTCGCGGTTTGCCTCATGGGCTTCGCGGGCCTCGAAACGCAACCCTGGGCGCCACTGACCACGAACAGCGTCACGCTGCTCGCGGCCTCCGCCGTGTTGGTCACACTCGGCATCGTTTTCGTGGTGATCGCATTCCGCGACGTCGAGGTCTCGGTCGTTTCGCCGTTCCGCTACTCCGCCGTCGTATGGGCAACGCTCTTCGGCTACCTGCTCTGGAACGAGCAGCCGAACGACATCGCGATCATCGGGACCGCCCTCATCGTGCTCGCTGGCCTGTTTGCGATGCACCAGGAAACCAAGGCCCTTCGCAGCCGCTAGGTACGCGCACAGATCAATACCGCCCCCACTGCGGGGCGGTCGAACGTTTGAGCCCGCAGGGCGAAAAGGTTCGGGCCCCCTTCGCTAAAGCTACGGCGGCCGGGCGGTGCAAAACTCGCCCGCCGAAGCCTTGGCGAAGGCGGGTGGGGGGATGAGCCTCCGACGCTGTTCCCCCCACCCGAAATTTCTGTGCTTTGCTTGAAGTTTCGACCGCCCCGCAGAGGGGGCGGTATTGTAAGAACGACCGATGCGATTCCGTGTTGCCTCCCTCAACGCCGAAAATCTGATCCTGTCGGATGTGCGCTACTACGACCGGCTGATGGACGCGCGCGACCACTACGACGCAAAGGTGAATTGGATCGCCTCCATCATCGATCGCGCCAAGCCCGATATCGTCGGCGTACAGGAAGTTTGGTTCGAGGAGGCGCTGCTGGATGCCGCCAAGCGCAGCTTCCACTTCGCGAGCGGCGTCAACGTCGCGGCCCCCGGCGCGAACCGCAGGGACAACCTCGACGGCGCCGTTGCGAAGCGGCCGCGCGTGGGTCTGCTGTCGCGCTTCCCAATCAAAGCGGTGTCGAGTGTGATCGCGTTCCCGGCCTCGGCCGACCTCACGATCCCGCTGCGCGTCGACAGTGGAACAATCGCGCAAGTGCCCATCGCCGTCTCGCAGTTTTAGCGGCCCGTGTTGCGCGCCGTACTCGACGTGAACGGGCTCGAGCTCGTCGTCTTCGTCGCGCACCTAAAATCGAAGGGCCCGCTGATCCGTGCAGGCGAGGACGGCGACGATCCGTTCGCGGTCTCGCTCGGCCAAGCCCGCGCGACAATCGTCCGCGCAGCAGAAGCAGCCGCATTGCGTCACCTAATCCTGGCCGACCTAACGGCGTCGCGAAAACCCGTCATCGTGCTCGGCGATCTGAACGACACGCCGGATGCGGCGAGCACGCAGATCGTGCGCGGGTTGATGCCGAAGCGGCACATGGACGGCGAGGAAAAGACGGCGCTGTGGGACGTGATCCTCTATTCGACGTTCCGCATCGCGCTTGAGCGTTCGCCCACAATCCACACCCATATCCACGACGGCGAGCGCGACATACTCGACCACATCCTGGTCTCCGAGGAATTCTATAGCCGCAACCGCAACCGGATCGCCGAAGTGCTGCGCCACGATGTCATCAACGACCATTTGCGCGACGATCCGGACGACCGCCCGCCGCCGGGCGCGTCGGACCATGGCGTCCCCGTCGCGGAAATCGGCCTACTACAACTGGCGCCCTACACGAACCGGTGAGTTGCGGGGCAGGGGAGGGCTCGCCTAGGTTCCCCCCGCCAACGCCTGGGGAGTCGCATGAGAATCCTGTCCGCCGCAGCCATTTCCGCACTCGCGCTCGTCGCCGCCGCCTGTTCCGATCCCGCGGCGACGACCAAGCAGCCTACGCAGGCGCCAACCGCGCTCAAAGTCGAGCCGCTGAAGTTCACGGAACGCACGCTCGCCAACGGCCTCAAGGTCTACGCGATACCGGACCCGAACACGGCGAACGTTTCGGTGCAGGTTTGGTACGACGTCGGCTCGAAAGACGATCCCGTCGGCCGCTCCGGCTTCGCGCATCTTTTCGAACACATCATGTTCAAAGCGTCGCGCAATATGCCGCCGGAAACGCTCGACCGTCTGACCGAAGACGTCGGCGGCTTCAACAACGCCTCCACCTACGATGATTTCACGAACTACTACGAAGTCGTACCCGCGAACCATTTGGAGCGCGTGCTCTGGGCCGAAGCCGACCGCATGGGCTCGCTCGTCGTCGACGATACGATCTTCAAGTCCGAACGCGATGTGGTGAAGGAAGAGTACCGCCAACGCATCTTGGCCTCGCCCTACGGCAAACTCTTCGGCCTCTATCTCGCCCAAACAAACTTCGCGGTCCACCCCTACGGCCGCCCAGGCATCGGCTCGATCGAAAAC
>JBKJZU010000401.1:0-5603 GCA_046715015.1 Micropepsaceae bacterium | reverse complement strand
ACGTCGTCGCGCGGAAAGTGGCGGAATTACCGGCGTTTCTTGGAGCCGGTGTTGCCGACGCTTGAGCCTTGGGTTGCGGCGTTTGGGTACGAGGCTTCGTAAGGGCTTGGACTTGGACCCCAAGGGCTTTAGAAGCCCGCTGCCATGAAGCGCAAATCTACAAAACCCGAACAGCACGGACCGAGCCAGCGACAGCTGCGCGTCGGAGAGGAGATCCGCCATATTTTGGCGCGTCTGCTCATGCGCGGCGATTTGCACGATCATGTGCTAGCAGGTGTGTCGGTGACGGTGTCGGAGGTGCGCATCAGCCCCGACCTAAAGAATGCGACGGTGTTTGCGATGCCACTCAGTGGCAAGGCCGTCGATGATGTGTTGAGGGGGCTCAATCGTTCGGCGCCGTACCTGCGCTCGCAGGTGGCGCAGGAGATTCAGTTGCGCTACGCGCCGACGCTGACCTTCATCAAGGACAATTCGTTCGACGAGGCGCATCACATCGAAGAGCTTTTGAGGTCCGAGCGCGTGAAGCGCGACCTGAAGTCGGACGATGGCGAAGCGTAAGGGCGATCCGGTTCACGGTTGGCTGGTGCTCGACAAGCCGGTTGGGATGACTTCGACGAAGGCGCTGGCCATCGTGCGCCGGCTGCTTAACGCTTCGAAGGCGGGGCATGCGGGAACGCTCGATCCGCTGGCGACGGGCGTGTTGCCGCTCGCCTTTGGCGAAGCGACGAAGACGGTTCCTTATCTCGTCGATGCGCGGAAGGCCTATCGCTTCACCGTGCGGTGGGGGGCGGAGACATCGACCGACGATGCCGAGGGACCGGTCACGCGCGAGAGTTCGACGCGGCCGACGACCGAGCAGATCGTGCGCGCGCTGCCGCAGTTCGTGGGGCAGATCATGCAGGTGCCGCCCGCGTTCTCCGCGATCAAGGTGGACGGCGAGCGGGCTTACGATCTGGCGCGGGACGGCGAGGTCGTCGAGTTGGCGCCGCGGCTCACGCACATCCACCGGGTCGAGCTGGTGGAGGCGGCGACCGACAGTGCGGTCTTTGAGATGTCCTGCGGCAAAGGGACCTACGTTCGCGCGTTTGCGCGGGATTTGGGCCGGGTCTTGGGATGTCTCGGGCATGTGATCGCCTTAACCCGGCTTTCGGTGGGGCCGTTTGACCTGAAAGCCGCGATTTCGCTGGAAACCCTGGAGAAATCTGGTACAGACCCCTCCGCCAAGCGCTTGCTCATGCCGCTTGCGACCGCCCTGGACGACATCCCGGGGCTGGCCGTGACGGATCAGGAAGCCTCCAGCCTCAGGTTGGGTCAGGCGATTCTCGCGCGAGGCCGAGTCTCTCTCCGTGCAGAGGCTGTGGTGGACGGCGACGCTTCCGGCGTTCCCGTGTACTGCCGCAGTCGAAGCGGCGATCCGGTTGCGATCGCCATGTTCGAACGGGGTGAGTTGAGGCCTACGCGGGTGTTCAACTTTTCACATTGAAGGAAACCCGATGTCGCTGCCGCAAGAACGTAAGAACGAAATCGTCAAGCAAAACGCTACGAAGCCCGGAGATACCGGTTCGCCGGAGGTGCAAGTCGCGATCCTTTCGGAGCGCATCAACACCTTGACCGATCATTTCAAGGCGCACGTGAAGGACAACCATTCGCGTCGCGGCCTGCTCAAGATGGTGTCGACGCGCCGCCGGCTGCTCGACTACCTCAAGGACAAGGACAAGAAGCGTTACGACGCGATCATCGCCAAGCTTGGCCTGCGCCGGTAGCCCGGTTGCCATGAGGCTCGGCCTCACTCATCGCACGACAGAGATCGCGGGAACGCGCGCAGCAATTGCGCGCGGCCGCGGACGGTCATGCGCGTTTCAACAAGTTTCCCTGCAAGCAAAGAGCAGCGAAGGCTCACCGCAATCCGGCGGTGGCAAAGGAAGGACTATCGTACATGTTCGATATACAACGCGAGGAAATCGATTGGGGTGGGCGTAAGCTAACGCTCGAAACCGGGCGCATCGCGCGCCAGGCCGACGGCGCGGTGCTCGCGACGATCGGAGAGACCACGGTGATGGCCACGGTCGTTTCGGCGAAGAGCCCACGGCCCGGCATCGATTTTCTGCCGCTCACCGTCGACTACCAAGAAAAGACGTTCGCCGCGGGCCGCATTCCCGGTGGTTATTTCAAGCGCGAAGGACGGCCCACGGAACGTGAGACGCTTATCTCGCGTCTGATCGACCGGCCGATCCGTCCGCTGTTCGTCGAGGGTTACCGCAACGAAACGCAAGTCATCGCGACCGTGCTCTCGCACGATCTCGAGAACGATCCGGACATTCTGGCGATGGTCGCCGTGTCGGCGGCGCTGACGCTTTCGGGCGTGCCGTTCCAGGGGCCGATCGGCGCCGCGCGCGTCGGGTACATCAACGGCGAGTACGTGCTCAATACGCTCATCGAGAAGATGCCGGAGTCGAGTCTCGATCTCGTCGTTGCGGGTACGCATGACGCCGTGATGATGGTCGAATCGGAAGCGAAGGAGCTTTCGGAAGACATCATGCTGGGCGCGGTCATGTTCGGGCACCGCTCGATGCAGCCGGTCATTCAGGCGATCATCCGCTTGGCCGAGCGAACTGCGAAGGATCCGCGCGATCACGTTGTTCCGGACAACGATGCGCTGCTTTCGAAGATTAAGGGCATGGCCGAAGCCGACGTGCGCGCAGCCTATCGCGAGCGCCAAAAGCAGGTGCGCTACGAAAAGGTCGGCGTCGCGAAGAAGCGCGTCCTCGAAGAGTTCTCGGGCGAAGGCAAGGCCGATCCGCTCGTCGTTGGTGGGCTGTTCAAGGAGCTCGAAGCGGCGATCGTTCGCAACGACATCCTCGACACCGGCAAGCGTATCGACGGCCGCGACACGAAGACCGTCCGTCCGATCGTGGCGGAAGTCGGCGTGCTGCCGCGTACGCACGGCTCGGCGCTCTTTACGCGCGGCGAGACGCAGGCGTTGGTGGTCACCACGCTGGGCACCGGCGAAGACGAGCAATATGTCGACTCGCTGGAAGGAACGTACAAGCAGCACTTCATGCTGCACTACAACTTCCCTCCGTTTTCGGTCGGCGAGACGGGCCGCGTCGGCGCGCCGAAGCGCCGCGACATCGGCCACGGCAAGTTGGCCTGGCGCGCGCTGCGTCCGTTGATGCCGCCGAAAGAGAGTTTCCCCTACACGGTTCGCATCGTCTCCGAGATCACGGAGTCGAACGGTTCGTCTTCGATGGCGACGGTTTGCGGTTCGTCGCTGTCCTTGATGGACGCGGGCGTGCCGCTGAAGGCGCCATGCGCGGGTATCGCGATGGGGTTGATCAAGGAAGGCGACAAGTTCGCCGTCCTGTCCGACATCTTGGGCGATGAGGATCATCTGGGCGACATGGACTTCAAGGTGGCCGGTACGTCGAGCGGCGTGACCTCGCTGCAGATGGACATCAAGATCGCGGGCATCACCGAAGAGATCATGCGCGTCGCGCTCAATCAGGCGAAGGATGGACGCATTCACATCCTGGGCGAGATGGCGAAGGCCTTGACCGGTGCGCGCGCCGAGCTTGGCGACCTTGCGCCGCGCATCGAGGTGATCAACATTCCGACCGACAAGATCCGCGAAGTGATCGGGCAGGGCGGCAAGGTGATCCGCGAGATCGTCGAGAAGACGGGTGCGAAGATCGACATCCAAGACGACGGCGTGGTGAAGGTCGCGTCCGCAAACGGCGAATCCATCCGCGCCGCGCTCAAGTGGATCAAGTCGATCGTGGCGGAGCCGGAAGTCGGCGAGATCTACGAAGGCAAGGTCGTGAAGGTCATGGACTTCGGCGCGTTCGTGAACTTCTTCGGCGCGCGCGACGGGCTGGTCCACATCTCGCAGCTCGCCCGCAAGAAGGTCGCCAAGACCGGCGACGTCGTGAAGGAAGGCGACAAGGTGTTCGTGAAGCTTCTGGGCTTCGACGACCGCGGCAAGGTGCGCCTCTCCATGCGCATCGTCGACCAGACGACGGGCAAAGAAATCGCCGACGATGGCGACAAGGGCGACCGCGCAGCCGAGGGCTAAGCGCCACTTCGTTTCGAGCTTTCAGCCGTGCGGGGCGATCGTCTCGCGCGGCTTTTCTTTGGCCTATTCGGCGCTCTCGCCGCCGCCGATGAGGGACTTCAGTTCCGGGGCGGCTGGCATGCCGGTGATGTTGAAGCCGGCGTCGACGTAGTGGATTTCGCCGGTGACACCGGCCGAGAGGTCGCTCAGGAAGTAGAGCGCGGCGCCGCCGACGTGGGGGAGTTCGACCGCCTTCCTCAGCGGCGAATGGTTCTTGTACCACTTGAAGACGTTGCGGCTGGCGCCGACGACCGAGCCTGCGAGCGTGCGCATCGGGCCCGGCGAGATTGCATTGATGCGTATGCCGTCGCGGCCGAGGTCGGCGGCGAGGTAGCGCACAGAGGCTTCGAGCGCCGCCTTGGCCACACCCATGACGTTATAGCTCGGCATCACGCGCATCGAGCCGGCGTAGGTCAGCGTGATCATCGCACCGCCCTTCTTCATCAGATGGCTCGCGCGGCGGGCGATGTCGGTGAACGAGTAGCAGCTGATTTCCATCGACTGGCGGAAGTTCGCGCGCGTGGTGTCGACGTAGCGGCCTTTGAGCTCGTTCTTGTCGGAATAGGCGATGGCATGGACGACGAAGTCGAGGCTGCCCCATTGGCGCTCCAACTCGCCGAAGGCGCGCTCCAGGGACTGGTCGTCCTGCACGTCGGCCGGGAGCACGAGTTTCGCGCCGATCGTTTCGACCAGCGGCCTCACTCGCTTGCCGAACGCTTCGCCTTGATAGGTGAAGGCCATCTCCGCGCCATGTTCGTGCAGCGTCTTGGCGATGCCCCACGCGATCGAGTGGTCGTTCGCGACCCCCATGATCAGGCCGCGCTTACCGGCCATCAGTTTCGCGGTCATGGGCTTAGCTGTACCGCTGGAAGACGAGGCAGGCGTTCGTGCCGCCGAAGCCGAACGAGTTCGAGAGCACCGTATCGATCTTCGCGTTGTCGATGCGCTTTCGCACGATGTTCGCGCCGGCGACTTCGGGGTCGAGTTCTTCGATGTTCGCGCTTTCGCAGATGAATTTGTTCTGCATCATGAGGATCGAGTAGATCGCCTCGTGCACACCGGCGGCGCCTTGGCTGTGGCCGGTCAGCGATTTCGTTGCGCTGATCGGCGGCATGTTCTTGCCGAAGACTTCCGTGATCGCCTTGATCTCAGGGATGTCGCCGACGGGCGTCGAGGTCGCATGCGGGTTGATGTAGTCGATCGGCGCCTTGGCCTGCTCGATCGCCATGCGCATGCAGCGGATGGCGCCTTCGCCGGACGGAGCCACCATGTCCGCACCGTCGGCCGTCGCGCCGTAGCCGGTGATTTCGCAGTAGATCTTCGCGCCGCGCGCTTTGGCGTGGTTCAGCTCTTCGAGGATCAAGATGCCGCCGCCGCCGGAGATAACGAAGCCGTCGCGGTTCTTGTCGTAGGCGCGGCTCGCCTTATGCGGTGTGTCGTTGTACTTCGACGACATCGCGCCCATGGCGTCGAAAAGGCACGAGAGCGTCCA
>JBKJZU010000400.1:0-3100 GCA_046715015.1 Micropepsaceae bacterium | reverse complement strand
AATTCGCGCCGTCGAAGCTGCTCGAAAAGCTCGTCGCCGAAGGCAAAGGTTTCAGGGATTTGAAATAGGAGAAAGTCATGCGCCAAGCCGTCATCGTTTCCTACGCCCGCACCGGTCTCGCCAAGGCCGGCCGCGGCGGCTTCAACAACACGTCGAACATGACCATGCTGGGTCACGCGATCGAACACGCGGTCAAGCGCGCGAAGGTCGAGCCGAAAGAGGTCGAAGACGTCGTCGCGGGCTGTGTCGCAGCCTCGGGCAACGTCGCGCGCGCCGGCGCATTGCTGGCTGGACTTCCGATCACCACGTCAGGCGTCACGATCAACCGCGCCTGTTCCTCGGGACTGAACGCGATCGCCCACGCCGCACACTATGTCGTGCACGAAGGCGCCAACATCGTCGTCGGCTCGGGCACCGACTCGATCTCGTTTCAGGGTGGCGGCGGTGGCGGCAAGGAGCCTCACCTGACCGAAATGTATCCCGACTTCTGGATGCCGATGATCGACACGGCCGATGTGGTCGCCGAGCGCTACAAAGTTAGCCGCCAATACCAAGACGAATATTCGCTGGAGTCCCAGCGCCGCATGGCAGCCGCCCAACAGGCGGGCAAGTTCCGCGATGAGATCGTCCCCGTCAAAACGAAGATGAAGCAGGTGAACAAGGAGACGAAGGAAGAAACCTTCGTCGACTACGTCGTCGACCGCGACGAGTGCAACCGCCCCGACACGACGCTCGAAGGCCTGGCCAAGCTCGAGCCTGTGAAGGGCCCCGGCAAATACATCACCGCCGGCAACGCCAGTCAGCTCTCGGACGGCGCCGCGGCCGTGGTTGTGATGGAAGCGAAGGAAGCCGAACGGCGCGGTCTCCAACCGCTCGGTGCGTTCAAGGGCTGGGCGATTGCCGGCTGCAAGCCGGACGAAATGGGTATCGGCCCGGTCTTCGCCGTGCCGCGCCTGCTCGAACGCCACGGCCTCAAGGTCGACGACATCGACCTCTGGGAACTCAATGAAGCCTTCGCCAGCCAGTGCCTCTACAGCCGCGACACGCTGAAAATCGACCCCGCGAAGTACAACGTGAACGGCGGTTCCATCGCCATCGGCCATCCGTTCGGGATGACGGGCGCGAGGCTCACCGGCCACGCCCTGCTCGAAGGGCGCCGCCGCAAGGCAAAGAAGGTCGTCGTCTCGATGTGCATCGGCGGCGGCATGGGCGGCGCGGGCTTGTTCGAGGTCTATGGTTGACGAGGCAGCAACCTTGACGGCGAAGTGATCGCGAAACCGCGACCGCGTTAAACAAACTCCGCTTGAAATACGCGCGTTGGCGAACGACCATCACCCCCTTGGGTACTCGGGGTAGATTATGGCCGCTCGTCCGTCCTGGCAGGGACACCTGAAGCTTTCGCTCGTGACCTGTCCGGTCGCGCTCTACAACGCCATCAGCCCGCGTGGCGATGTGCACTTCAACATGATCAATCCATCGACGGGCAACCGCATCAAGATGGTCACGATCGACGCCGGCACCGAAGAACCGGTCGAGCGCAAAAACCTGGTGAAGGGTTACGAGATCTCCAAGGGAGAATACGTGATCGTGACGCAGGATGAGATCGACAGCGTGAAGCTCGAAAGCACGAAGACGATCGAGATCGACAGCTTCGTTCCGGCGACCGACATCGACCACCTCTATTGGGACAACCCCTACTACCTCGTGCCCGACGGCAAGATGGCCGCAGAGCCGTACGCAGTGATCCGCGAAGCCATGGAGCGCGCGGAGCAAGTGGCCCTGGGCCGCATTGTGATGTCGTCCCGCGAACGCTTGGTGGCGCTTGAGCCCCGCGATCGCGGCATCGTCGCGACGACGCTCCGCAGCCACGAAGAAGTTCGCGCAATGAAGGACTTCTTCTCCGACATCCCAGCAGTCCGCCCCGACCCCGAGATGATCGCAATCGCCTCGAAGATCATGGCGCAGAAAGAAGCCGACTTCGACCCGACCGAGTTCAAGGACCACTACGAAGATGCGCTCCGCGACCTGATCGAACGCAAACAAAAGGGCCACAAGGTCAGCCGCGCCGATGAGCCTAAGGAGTCGAACGTCATCAACCTGATGGACGCCCTGAAGGCGAGCCTCAAGGGCAGCGCCGGCAAACCTGCAAAGAAGGCCGACAAACCCTCCAAACCGGCGCCCGCACCGAAGAAGCGCGCCAAGCGGTGAGGGTGCGCTAGCCAACGATGGTCGCGCGCGACACCAAAAAGAAGCTCGCGCGCTACCAGGCAAAACGCGACTTCTCGAAGACCGCCGAACCGTCGGGCGCGGCGGCCGTGGCGTCGTCGAAGCGGCCACGCTTCGTCATCCAAAAACACGTGGCCACGCGACTTCACTACGACTTTCGCCTTGAACTCGACGGCGTGTTCAAATCCTGGGCAGTGACGCGCGGTCCTTCGCTCGATCCGGCCGACAAGCGCCTTGCGGTCGAAGTCGAAGACCACCCGCTCGACTACGGCGACTTCGAAGGCACGATCCCGAAGGGCCAATACGGCGGTGGCACCGTCATGCTGTGGGACCGCGGCCACTGGGAGATCGAAGGCAACCTCACGCCGCAACAAGCGCTCGCCAAAGGCGACTTCAAGTTCCGCCTGGACGGCAAGAAGCTTCACGGTTCGTGGGTGCTTGTCCGCCTGAAGCGACGCGACAAGGACAGGCACGACAACTGGCTCCTAATCAAACATCGCGACGAGCACGCCGTCACGAGCCATGGCGAGACGGTCCTGGATGAAGATAAGTCGGTCGCCTCGAACCGCACGCTCGACCAAATCAGCGCGGGCAAAGGCAAGGCGCCCAAACCGTTCATGCTGACCACGACGACCGCCGCCGACGCGATCTGGAACTCCGACCGCGCCAACCGCGAACACGCTCCGACGCAATCATCGACGCCGAAAACCAAACCGGCAGCGCCCGAACACGGAAAGCACCTTGCGCGTCTGCCCGAGTTCATCCCGCCGCAATTGTGCAAGACCGTCGCCGCCCCACCGCGTGCGGGCAGTTGGGGACATGAGATCAAATTCGACGGCTATCGTATGCAGCTGCGTGTCGAAGACGGCAAGGC
>JBKJZU010000399.1:0-4898 GCA_046715015.1 Micropepsaceae bacterium | reverse complement strand
AGAACGCACCGCGCGCTCCGTTCAGTTCTTCGCGCACCGCACCAAGCCGCGTCTCGAAATCGGTGAGCGGCGCCAGCGCCAGAAGCTCGGCGGCGATCTGCTCGGCCGTCTCGTGTGCCTCGCGCTCGTCGCGGGTCAGGCTTTCGTGGCGCTCGTTCAGCGACTGCGTCCGCGCCGCCGTCTGCGCGTGGTTCTTCTCAGCCTCGGCCAGAGCGGCGCGCGCGGCGCCAGCTTCCGTTTCCGCCTGCCGCCACCCGTTGCGCACCGTGCGTTCGGCAAGTTCGGCTGCTTCCCGCGCCTCGCGCGCGTCGTCGAACACCGCGCGCAGTTCGCGCACGTGCTCGACCGACGACGCGATCGTGCCGTCGAGGTCGGCCAAGCGATTGCGCTGCCGCAACCTCACCGCAGCCGGCGTGGGCGCTTCCGCCGTCGCCGTGAAGCCATCCCAACGCCAGAGGTCGCCTTCGCGGCTGACCAAGCACTGACCCGGCTGCAACTGCGCTTGCAGCGCCGTACCTTGATCGCGCTCGACAACGCCGATCTGCGACAGCCGCCGCGCCAATGCTTCAGGTGCTTGCACCAGATGCGCAAGCGCCTGCACGCCCGAAGGCAGAACCGGCATCGTTCGCGGCGCGCCGAGCGAACGCCAGTGGATAGGTGCCTTCTGATCGAGCGGCACATTCAAGTCGTCGCCGAGCGCTGCGCCCAGCGCACCCTCGAACCCCGGCGTGACATGCACAAGGTCGACAACGGGGGTGAACCCTTCGGTGACCAGTGCCGAGAGCATCTCCGTCAACGCCCGCGCCTCGGCCTTCAGCCGGTCGAGATCGCGCTCCGCCGTTTCGACGGCATGCTTCTTTGCATTCTCCGCATCGCGCGCCGCACGCAGCGCGTCTTCCGAATGCGCGTGCGTCGACTTCGACGACTCCGCAGCCGTCACGGCCGCTGCCACGCGAAGCGCCGCCTCGTCGACCACGGGTGCGGTCGCCGCCTCGCGGCCCAGGCGTTCGATTTCGGCAGTGATGTTCTCAAGCTCGCTGCGCAGCCGCGCTGCCGAGCGCTTCCCGTCTTCCGACCGGCGCTCCAACGCGGCGCGCTTGGCCTTCGCATCCGCAAGCTCGGCCGTCGCCTTGTCGCTCGTGCGCTCCGCCTCGCGCATCGCCTCTTCGGCAAGGCGCAACGCTTCCGCCGCTTGTGCCGTCGCTTCGCCTTCGCCCGCCGCAGCCGCATCCAATGTGGTGCGCTCTTCGGCCAGCTTACCCGTCATCGCCCGGGCGTCGTCGACGCGCGCCGTCTCGCGCAGCTGGTCGTCGCCGATCTGCGCGATCCGCGCCGCCAAGCGCTCGGCCGCTTCCTTCGCGCGCGTCTCTTCGCCGTCGAGCGCCAAACGCTCGGCCGTCAGCCGCTGCAACGCCGCGCTGCGCTCAGCCGCGGTAACGCGCAACGGCGGCAGTTTCTCGTCCGCTTCCAGCACCGCATTCGACGCCTGCGCCGCCTTCAACGTCATCTCCTCGACCTGCGAACGCACGCGGCCGAGTTCTTCTTCCGCAGCAGCCGTCGCCGTCGACGCCATCTGCCAGCGCACGTAGAGTGCCAAGGCTTCGGCGCGCTGAATGTGTCCCGACAGATTGCGATAGCGCGAAGCCTGCCGCGCCTGGCGTTTTAGGTTCGCAAGCTGCGTTTCAATTTCCTGGATAACGTCGCCGACGCGCGAAAGGTTCGTCTGAGCCGCATTCAGCTTCAACTCGGCCTCGTGCCGGCGTGCATGCAAGCCGGAGATGCCCGCCGCCTCTTCCAAGATGGCGCGCCGTGCGATCGGCTTCGCGTTGATCAGCTGCCCGATCTGCCCTTGCTTCACGAGCGCCGGGGAATGCGCGCCCGACGACACGTCGGCGAAGAAGATCTGCACGTCGCGCGCACGCACGTCGCGCCCGTTGATCTTATAGATCGAACCCATCTCGCGCTCGATCCGACGGCTGATTTCGATCGCCTCGCCGTCGTTGTACGAGTTGGGCGCAGAGCGTGTCGTGTTGTCGATGACAAGCGACACTTCTGCCGTGTTGCGGCTCGGCCGGTTGTTCGTGCCTGCGAAGATGACGTCGTCCATGCCTGAGCCGCGCATCGACTTGGCGGAGTTTTCGCCCATCACCCAGCGCAGCGCTTCCAGCAAGTTCGACTTGCCGCAACCGTTGGGTCCGACGACGCCGGTCAAGCCTTGCTCGATCGGCAGCTCGGTGGTTTCGACGAACGATTTGAATCCGGACAAACGAAGTCTTGAGAACTTCACGGGGGCATTCCTAACAGTGGTAAGGCCGGGGGCTGGCGCTTGGGACGAACGTCGCTATGGCGCTGGGGGCGCAGTTGCGGGTTCGGCCGTCGGCGCCGCACCGTCGGTAGGTGTTGAAGCCGCACCATCGGCAGGAACTGCCGTACCCTCAGCCGGTGCTGTAGCCGCACCTTCGGCCGGCGCTGCGGTCGCCGCAGCAGCAGGAATCGTTACACCTTTTGCTTTTGCCGCTTCACGCAGCTTTTCGTCGAGCGTCGACCACAAGATCTCGCCGCTGGCGATGATTTTGCCGTTCACGAGGAACGTCGGCGTGCCGCCGACGCAGTAGTCCTTCATGGCCTTTTCTTGCACGGCCAGAACGCGCTTGGCGTCCGTGTCGTTCGAAAGGCACTTTTCAAACTCCTCGCCCGACATGCCGGCCCGGCGCGCCATCTCTTTGATGTTGCCGCGCAGGTCTTCCCCGCGGGCCCACGTCTGCAATTCCGTGTACATCATCTCGACATACGGAATGTACGCGTCCTTTTGCAGGCAGCGGCCGACGACCGAAACGGTCAACGCGACTTGATCGAGCGGGAATTCACGGAACACGTACCGGACGTATCCCTTGTCGATGTAGTGTTGCTTCATCTGAGGCAAAATCGCCGTGCTGAACTGCGCGCAGTGCGGGCAGGTCATCGACGCATACTCGATGAAGGTAATCGGCGCGTCAGCCTTGCCCAACGTGAAGTCGGCGTTTGTGACTTCGAAGGTCTCGATCGGCTTACAGTTGCCGGCAACTTGGGTCGGCCCGTCGCTGGAGCCGCTGAAAATCCAATAGCCAAGCCCGCCCAACAAAATGAGCGCGGCCACCCCGCCAGCAATCAATGTGTTCCGGTCGAAATTCACGCGAGCCCCCGCGAAGCACCAAGCATCTGACCGGACTATAGGGCGGAGCCGTCCGCCACCTCAACGCTTGTAAACAACCGGTTTACGGCTTTCGGAAAGGGCGTGGCGTCCGAGTCGCGCCAGGGCGGCGCGCAAATCCGGGTCTTCGACCGCCGCCACCCTCGCATTCAAGGCCGTTTCCTCGTCCGCGCTCAGCGGACGTTTTGCCGCGCGCCGCGAAGCCGGCCTGGGAATATCCCCCGCTACGACCTTGATTTTGCTGACCACGGGTTTGCCAAAATAGCTATTGATCTTGTCGATCAGCTTCGGCGTTTGGTGCTGCAGCTCCAGCGCCGCGCGGTCGTCGGCGACCAGCGTCAGCGTCGCGCCGTTGGCGCCCCCTTGTGACAGACGGTAGGGAAAACAATGTTCGGCGAGTGTCTGCCCTGCAATTTCGGCCCACCGCGTCACGATCTCGACCTGCGCAAATCCGCGCGCGCTCAAGTGATGTTTAAGCAAGCTCGCCGCGTCCTCCGCGAATCGCTTCGGCCCCCGCCGCCCGGAGCGCTTGATCGGTTCGCCGCTGTTGTCGCTTGCTGACATGCCCGTCTCGAAATCCGCCAAACACCATAGCGCCCGCGAGATGACGCCGCAAAAGCGAAACGCGCTCGTGGCGCGGTTGCTCGATTGGTATGACCGTCACCGCCGCCGCCTGCCGTGGCGCGCATTGCCTGGCGAAACGTCCGATCCGTACCGCGTGTGGCTGTCGGAGATCATGCTCCAGCAAACGACGGTCGCAGCCGTTGGCCCGTATTTCCACAAGTTCCTGAAGAAATGGCCGACGATGAAGGCACTGGCCGCTGCACCGGTCGACGAGGTGATGTCCGCCTGGGCAGGCCTCGGCTACTATAGCCGCGCGCGCAATCTACACGCCTGCGCGCAAGATGTGGCGCAGCGACACGCCGGCAAGCTCCCCGACACGGAAGTAGCGCTGCGCAAGCTCCCGGGCATCGGTCCGTACACGGCAGCCGCAATCGCCGCGATCGCGTTCGACCGGCACGCAGCACCCGTCGACGGCAACATCGAGCGCGTGCTCGCGCGCCTGTTCGCCGTAAAGACGCCGTTGCCCACGGCAAAACTTGAACTTCGCGCCATCGCTGAGACACTCGCGCCCGCCAAGCGCGCGGGCGACTTTGCGCAAGCCATGATGGACCTCGGCGCCACGATCTGCACGCCGAAGGCGCCCGCGTGTAAGAACTGTCCGTGGGCGGACGACTGCCTGGCGAACGCGATGGGTATCGCCGCTACGCTCCCGGCGCGCGAAGCGAAACCCGACCGCCCGCTGAGGCGCGGCGCAGCCTTTGTCCTGATTTCGAAGGACGACGAAATCCTTCTCCACCGCCGCCCGCCGAAAGGCTTGCTCGGCGGGATGCACGAACCGCCGATGAGTCCATGGGAGAGAGAGTTTCCGGGAACGCCGCTCGCGCACGCGCCATTGAAGGCGAAGTTCCGCAAGTTGCCGGGATTGGTGCGCCACGGCTTCACGCATTTCGAACTGGAACTTCAGGTTTACTGCCTGGACAACATCGATCGCGCGAAAACAAACGGGGCGGGGGTGTGGGCACCGATCGCCGACCTGGCGCGCTTTGCCCTTCCCAGTGTGATGCGCAAAGTGATCGACCATGCGCTGGCGGACCGCGACCTGGGGCCGCTTTTCCGCGGAAAATAGAGCCAAGTCGTGCATGAT
>JBKJZU010000398.1:0-10734 GCA_046715015.1 Micropepsaceae bacterium | reverse complement strand
TACGCATCTAACGGATTCGTTTTTCGTGTTTTTGCTACAAGCAACAGTTGTGGCCCGCGGTTGCGGCTAGTTTTCAGGCTCAGGGCCGTTCGTTTAAGGTCGCGGAACGGAATCTTTTTTTGGAGTTTCATTGATGCGGGCAATTTTTGCGTTGGTGATCGTGGCGGCCGTCGTGGCCGCCGGTGCGTTCTTCTGGATGCGCGGCGGTGCGCCCACCCAGACGGTGGTGGCGCCTCCCGGCGTCACGATGTCAACGCCGATGGGGCAGTCGAAGGACCCGAACGATCCGATCGAAAAGATGTTCCGTCGCGGGCTTTACCCGGAGGCGATCGCCGCGTGGGAGAAAGAGGCTGCGAAAGGCAATCCGCAGGCGGCGCACCGGCTGGGCGTGGAGTATCAGGACGGCAAGGTTGGCGTCGTCCAGCGCGACTATGCGAGGGCGATGCAGTATCACCGGCAAGCCGCAATGGCCGGCAATGCGCTTTCCATGTTCGACTTAGGCTCGATGTACGAGTACGGATTTGGCGTGGACAAGAATATCGGGGAGGCCGCACGGTGGTACGGTTATTCGGCGCGCTACGGGCTGGCGCAGGGACAGTATAACTACGCGACGATGCTCGAGCGCGGCGACGGGGTCGCTGCCGACGAGGTCGAGGCCTACAAGTTCTTCGTTCTTGCGGCGCGCGGCGGGTTCACGGGTATTCCGTATGACAGCCAGCGCTATCGCGTCGACCAGAACGCGCCGACGCCGGCCGAGGAGATGCAACGGCGGCTGACCGCAGCGCAAGTGGCCGACGGCCGTGCGCGGGCGGATGTGTTCAAGGCGCAGACGGGGCCGCTCTCGATCTGATGGCTTCTTGGTCGAATTGGTCGGGTCATGTCCGCGGCGAACCTCAGCGGATCGCGCGGCCCGAAACGGAAGCCGAACTTGCCGCGGCCTTGCGCGATGGCGTGGGGCCGGTGCGCGTGGTGGGCAGCGGGCACTCGTTCACCCCGCTTGGCGAGACGAATGGAACACTGATCTCGCTCGACGCGCTGACCGGGGTCGTTTCGGCGGACGTCGGCGGGCTGACCGCGACGGTGAAAGCGGGCTCTAAGATTCATGCGCTGGGGCGGCCGCTGTTCGACCTCGGCGTGGGCTTGAAGAACCAGGGCGACATCGACCGGCAATCGATCGGCGGGGCCGTGGGGACGGGGACGCACGGGACGGGGCCGACGTTGGGCTCGATCTCGGCGGAGGTGAAGGGATTCCGGCTCGTCACCGCGTCGGGCGAGGTGCTCGACTGTTCGGCGTCGTCGAACGCGGACGTGTTCGAGGCGGGGCGCGTGTCGTTCGGGACGCTGGGCGTCATGAGCGAGATCACGCTCGGCGTGCGTAAGGCCTACAAACTGCGCGAGAAGAACTGGGTGATGCCGCTTACCGAATGCTGGCGCGATATCGCGAAGCTGAAGGAGCAGCACCGGCACTTTGAGTTCTTCTGGTTTCCGCACGCGGATGGGGTGGTGAGCAAGACTCTGGACGAGGCGGAGGATCAGGTTGCCGCGCCGCTTACGTCCGAACAGATGTTCGCACGCGGCGCGCGCGTGAGTTCGGATCAGCGGGCGTTCAAGATCGGCTGCGAGATCGCGCGCGTGGTTCCCGCACTTTCGGCGCGGGTGCAGCGGTTCTTTACGAACGCGTCGATGGGTGCCTCATCGCGCGCGCGTTGGGCGCATGAAATCTTCCCAAGTGCGCGCACCGTCCGCTTCAACGAGATGGAGTACGCGGTGCCTGCGGCGAACGGCGTCGACTGCATCCGTGAGATCGCCGAGGCGATCGTGGTGAAGCGAATTGCGGGGGTGTTTCCGATCGAGTTCCGGTACGTGAAGGCGGATGACATCTGGCTCTCGCCCTTCTACAAGCGCGATGCGGTCACGATTTCGGTGCACCAATATAACCGCCAGCCGTTCGAGCCCCTGTTCAATGTGGCGGAGGCGATTTTCCGGCGATACGGCGGGCGGCCGCATTGGGGGAAGCTGCACAGCCTTAAATTTGCGGAACTCGAACGGCTCTATCCGCGTTGGAACGACTATCTAGCGCTCAGGCGCAGACTTGATCCGGACGACAAGTTGCCTAACTCGTACCTTAGACAGGCTTTTGGAGTTTGATATGGCACAGCAGCGCCGCCGCCGCGGTAAGCCCGTGGGTTGGATTTTGGGGACGCCGATCGCGCTCTGTGCAGCCGCTTTCACTGCGGTCGCCGACAACATGGTGGGGGCCGCGATCATGGGCTCGCTGGTCGGGCTCGCAATCGGGATCGGCATCCTCGCATTCCCGAACCTCGACCGCGGGGGACCTGCCGACAACGACGACTTCCTGCACTAACTCTCGATGTGCGCGATGACGTCGCCTTCGGTGACGGTGTCGCCCTCAGCGACCAGAATATCGACGACGGTGCAGTCGAGCGGCGCCGGCACCGGGATCTCCATCTTCATGCTTTCGAGGATGACGATGGGCTCGTCTTCGGCCAGGCGCTGACCCTTTTCGGCGGTGATCTTCCAGACTTTGCCGGTGATCTCGGTTTTGACGGTGGAGCGGGACATGGGGACTCGTTTCGTTAGAAAGCGGGGGGCCAGTCGGCGAGGCGGTGTTGGCTCTGGCGTTTCAGGACTTCCAGCATGCCGGTGAGGAAGCGCCTGGTGTCGTTCGGATCGATCACCATCTGCGCCATGAAGGGTGCTGCGAGTTCGTACGCGGTAGTGCCGGAGGAAACTTGGCTCAGCAGCTGCTCGTAACGCGCGGGGTCTTCGCCGGGTTTGATGGCATAGACGACGTTCACGGCGACGGCCGGATCCATGAACGAGATGTCGCCCGAGAACCAGCTTGCGGTCACGTCGCTGCGGCCGCCGCCCATGTTGAGGTAGGCCTGGCCGTAGGATTTGCGGAGCACGAGCGCGATCTTGGGCACGGTCGAGAGCTCGAGGGCCGCCATGAAGGTCATGATCTTGCCGGGCAGGCGTCGCTTCTCGCTCTCGGCGCCGACGAGGAAGCCCGGCGTGTCGGCGAGGAAGACCAGGGGAATGTTGAAGCTGTCGCAGAGGACGATGAAGCTCGTGATCTTGTCGCAGGCGTCGGGGTCGAGTGCACCGCCCTTGAACATCGGGTTCGAGGCGACGATGCCGACGGTCTTGCCCGCGATGCGGCCGAGCGCGGTGACGGCCACTTTGGCGAAGCGTTCTTTGAGCGGGAAATACGTGTCCTTGTCGAGGACAGCTTTGACGACGGGCCGCACGTCGTAGGTCTTCGCGCGGCTTTCGGGGACGAGCGTGTCGAGCGCGGCCGCGACGGGCTCGACGGCGGGCACAACGGGCGGCGCTTGCGTTGCGTTGTCGGGCAGGTAGGAGAGGAACGCCTTCAGTTGCGCGATCGCGTCTTCGTCCGTGTCGACGACCGCGTCCACGAAACCCGTCTGCTCGCTGTGCAGGCGCCAGCCGCCGAGGTCTTCGGGGTTCATCTCCTCCGCGATTGCGACGGAGGTGACCATCTGGCTCGACACGGCCAAGACCGCGCCTTTGCGCATGACAACGAAGTCGGAGTTGATGCAGGTGAACGCACCGCCGCCGTAGGTCAGGCCCAGCACGCCCGAGGCCCACGGCGTTTCGCGCGCGTGGGTGTAGCGCGCGCCCTCGCCGGCGCGGCCGATACCGGCGGCGCCCATGATGTCGGGGATGCGCCCGCCCGCGCACTCCATCAGGCTCACCATCGGCATGCCGTTCTTCCGGCAGGTTTCGCGCACGTAGTATTGCTTCTTGCCGTGCACTTCTGCCGAGGAGGAACCCAAGGTCGTGAAGTCCGCCGCATTCACGCCAGCAATACGACCCGCGATCTTGCCGAAGCCCGACACAACGCCGTCGCCGGGCGACTTATCCCGGACGTCCGGTTTGATCGAGGTCGCGAACAGGCCCGCTTCGATGAACGTGTCCTTGTCGACGAGGAGTTCGACCCGCTCGCGCGCGTTCAAAACGCCGGCGGCCTTGCGTTCGGCGAGGCGCGCGGGCGAACCCATCGCCTTCGCGCGTTTTGCGCGCGCTTCGAAGTCGGCGCGTTCTTTGTCGAAGGGCATGCCGTTAGAGCTTCGCTTGAGAGAAGAAGCAGGTGGCTTCGCCGGTGTGGCAGGCGGGGCCGGTTTGGTCGACTTTGAGCAGCAGCGTGTCGCCGTCGCAGTCGATCCAGGCTTCGACGAGGCGCTGCGTGTGGCCGGAGGTTTCGCCCTTGCACCAGAGTTCGCCGCGCGAGCGCGACCAATAGGTCACGTCGCGCGTTTCGAGCGTGCTGGTGAGCGCGTCCCTATTCATCCAGGCGACCATGAGGACGCGGCCGTCCTTCGCATCTTGCGCGACAGCGACGACCAGACCGTCGCGGTCGAACTTGACGGCGGCGACGAACTCCGCGGGCGAGAGTTTGCTCATGCCGCGTTCTTCAATCTCTCCAACCCGGCGTCAAGGTCGGCGAGGAGGTCGTCTGGGTCTTCGAGGCCTGCATGGATGCGGATGACGGGGCCGCTGGCCGCGAACTTCGTTGCCGTGCGGGTTGGGTGGGCGGGCACGATCAGGCTTTCGTAACCGCCCCACGACCAGCCCATACCGAAGAGCTTCATGCCGTTCAGCATCGCGGCGATGGCCGCGTCCGAGCAGGGTTTCAGTTCGACGCCGAAAAGACCGGAGGCGCCTTTGAAGTCGCGCTTCCAAATCTCGTGGCCGGGGTCGGTCGGCAGAGCAGGGTAGAGCACGCGCGCGACTTCGGGGCGTGTGCTTAGCCATTCGGTGAGGCGCTTGGCCGTCGCCTGATGCTGTTTCAGGCGTACAGCCATCGTGCGCAGGCCGCGCTGGCCGAGGTAGATGTCGTCGGGACCCACGGTCAGACCCAAATTCCCATGCGTATCGCGGAGACGCCCGAGGTGCTTGTCGTTGGCGGTGACCGTGCCCAACATCGCGTCGGAGTGGCCGACAACATATTTCGTCGCGGCCATGACGGCGATGTCGGCGCCGTGACCGAACGCATCGAAGAAGAGCGGCGTTGCCCAGGTGTTGTCGAGAATGACGGCGACGTTCGCGGCGTGGGCCGCTTCGGCAATCGCGGGCACATCTTGGACCTCGAACGTTAGCGAGCCCGGGCTTTCGAGGAAGACGGCGCGGGTGTTGGACTTGAACAGGCGTTCGATGCCGGCGCCGATCAGCGGGTCGAAATAGGTCGTCGTGATCCCGAAGCGCGTCAGCGTCTTGTCGCAGAACGTGCGCGTCGGGCCGTAAACCGAATCGGTGACGAGCACGTGGTCGCCTGCCGAGGCGACGCTCATGAGGGCGAGGGTGCAGGCTTGCAGGCCCGATGGGCACAGCACGGTTCCAGCGCCGCCTTCCAGTTCGCAGATCGCGTTCTGCATCGCTTCGATCGTGGGCGTCAGGCGGCGGCCGTACGAATACGGCTGTTGGCGCTTCAGCAACGCGTCAACGGTCGGGTGCAGCAGCGTCGAGGCATGGTACACGGGCGGATTGACGAGGCCGTGGTGATCGAACGGCTTGCGGCCCGCGGTGACAACCGTGGTCTCCGGCCGTTTTGGGCCGCCTTCGGGCTTGGACATCTTGCCCGGCTCTCCTCTATGTGTACGTTCCGCCGTCAACGTGCCGCATTCGGGTGGTTGGCTGCAATCCTGGTTTGTTTGAAGGGTCTTGTCCTATGCGCCTGTTGTTCGCCGCTTTGAGCGCCTTCTTGGTCGCGATCGTGCCCGCCCTGGCCGCTGGATCGCCGACGCTGGAACGGGTGAAGAAGAACGGGTACTTGCGCTGCGGCGTGCATGAAGGGTTGCCCGGCTTCGGGAGCCCGGATTCGAAGGGCAATTGGACCGGTATGGACGTCGATTTTTGCCGGGCGATAGCGGCTGCAATCTTCAACGACCCGAAGAAGGTGCGTTTCACGCCGACCTCGGCAAAGGTTCGGTTTACCGTGCTGCAGTCAGGTGAGGTCGATCTGCTGTCGCGCAGCACGACCTGGACGATGAGCCGCGACACGCAACTCGGGCTCGAGTTCGTCGGCGTGATGTACTACGACGGCCAGGGGTTCATGGTGCCCAAGAAGCTGAACGTGACGAGCGCAAAGCAGCTGAACGGCGCGAACGTATGCACGGGTACCGGCACGACGACGGAGTTGAACCTTGCTGACTACTTCCGCTCGAACGGACTCAAGTACAAGGTGATCGCGTTCGAGAAGAACGCCGAAATTTTGGCGGCCTACGACGGCGGGCGGTGCGACGCGTACACGACGGACACCTCCGGCCTCTATGCCGATCGGTTGAAGCTTAAGAACGCGAACGACCATATCATTTTGCCCGAGATCATTTCCAAGGAACCGCTTGGGCCGCTGGTGAATCAGGGCGATCAGCGATGGGGCGACTTGGTCCGCTGGACGATGTTCGCGCTGCTGAACGCCGAGGAGCTTGGTGTCACGTCGAAGAACGCGGATCAGTTGCTGAAGTCGGCCAACCCGGAGGTTCGGCGGTTGTTGGGCGTCGAAGGCGCGTTCGGTGAGTCAATCGGGCTGACGAAGGATTGGGTCGTGCGCATCGTGAAGGCCACGGGCAACTACGGCGAAATTTTTGAACGTAACGTGGGTCCAAGCTCGCCGCTCAAGATCAAACGCGGTCAGAATGCGCTCTGGACCAAGGGTGGGTTGCAGTACGCGCCGCCGGTGCGGTGATGCGTTTTTTTGAAATACCGCCCCCACTGCGGGGCGGTCGAAATTTCAAGCGAAGCGCAGAGATTTCGGGTGGGGGGCTAGCCTCGGAAACTCGCGCCCCCCACCCGAACCTTCTCGGCCTATCGGCCTCGAACGTTCGACCGCCCCGCAGCGGGGGCGGTTTCTCATATTCTTAGAAACTCGATGGCTCGCCCTAACTCCATCCCTTGGTGGCGAACGCGACGGGCGCGGGATTTTGCGTTTCAGGTTTTGCTCGTTGCCGGTGTTTTCGCGCTTGTCGCCGCTCTTACCGCGAACGCGATCGAGACCATTCAACGACAGAACATCTCGACCGGGTTCGGCTTTCTGAACAACACGGCCGGGTTCGACATCGTTCAAACGTTGATCCCATATAACGAGACGTCTACGTACGCGCGCGTGCTCCTCGTCGGCGTGCTCAACACGTTGCTGGTCGCCTCGATCGGGATCGTGTTTGCGACGCTCTTGGGGTTCGTGATCGGGATCGGGCAGCTGTCGTCGAATTGGCTCGTTGCAAAGCTCTGCCGTGGCTACGTCGAGATCGTGCGCAACGTGCCGCTCTTGCTGCAACTGTTTGTTTGGTACTTCGCGGTACTGCGCACACTGCCGCATCCCCGTGAGAGTTGGGGCTTGGCCGATGCCGTCTTTTTGAACAATCGCGGGCTCTACTTGCCGGGACCACATGCGGAAGCGGGCTTTGGGCTTGTACTATTGGCGTTCGTCGCCGGCGTGCTCGGTGCGATTTGGGTGTGGTCACGCGCCAAGCGCGTGCGCGAGACGACTGGGGCGATTACGCCGGTGTTTCCGCTTGCCCTTGCTTTGATCGTTGTGCCGCCTGCCGTGGCGAGCGCTGTCGCTGGGTTTCCGCTCTCGTTTTCTTGGCCCGCGCTCAGCGGGCTGAACTTCGAAGGCGGTATCGTCGTGCTGCCGGAGTTGATGGCGCTGATCGTGGCGTTGGCGACTTACACGGCGAGCTATATCGGCGAGATCGTGCGCGGGGGTATCCAAGGCGTCGATAAGGGGCAGATGGAGGCGTCACAGGCGTTGGGCCTCGCGCGCGGACATACGCTGCGATTGGTGATCGTACCGCAAGCCATGCGTCAGATCATTCCGCCGCTGACGAGCCAGTATTTGAACCTGACCAAGAACTCGTCGCTGGCGGTCGCAATCGCCTATCCCGACGTGGTGTCGGTGTTCGCAGGCACAATCTTGAGCCAAACGGGCCAGGCGATCGAAATCATCGCGATCACGATGGCGGTCTATCTCACGATCAGCCTGCTCACCAGCGCATTCATGAACTGGTACAACGCGCGTGTCGCGCTGACGGAGCGGTGATGAGGGGGCAACGCCGCAGTGTTGAAACGCCAAGAACGCCAAGATGCTCTGCATCGTTGGTCATGTTTGGTGCGGCTCGATTGCAGTATCGTTTCCCGCAAAGGCGCAAAGCCGCAAAGAAAGAAAGTTTCACCCTCGCGCCGAAGGCGTCCTTCAAATCCTTGTATGGCGCTTCGCGCCAAAGGGCCTCCTTTGCGGCTTTGCGCCTTTGCGGGAAACGACTAGGCATCGCCGCCGCGATGGTGTTGCTTATTGTTCGCCAGCACCTTGGCGTTCTTGGCGTTTCAACATTGCAGCGCGGCGCATCATGACACAGCGCCGTCCGCCGCGTGTGCCGTTGCCGGGGCCCGTCGAGTGGCTGCGGGAGAATCTGTTTTCGACGCCGCTCAATTCGCTACTTACCCTTGTTGCGCTATTTCTTGTCTATTGGATCGTGGTGCCATTCATTCAGTGGGCCATTTTCGATGCTGCGTGGTCCGGCACGACGCGCGAGGTGTGTTTGGCGCGCGAGAACGGGGCGTGCTGGCCGTTCATCATCCAGCGCGTCGATCAATTCGTTTATGGGTTCTACGATGTCGCCAGTCGTTGGCGCGTAGACCTGACGCTTGCCGGGCTCGCGGCCGGGTTGCTGTGGCTGACACTGCCGGGATTGCCGGGAAAGAGCGGCGTCGGTGTCGCAATGCTGACGCTGTTCCCGGTCGTGGCCTTCGTGCTGCTGGTCGGCGGGCTTGGGCTTGAGCGCATTCCAACGGAGCGGTGGGGTGGTTTGATCATCACGCTCGTCGTCGCGGTGACCGGCATCGTGGCGTCGTTGCCGCTCGGCATTTTGCTCGCGCTCGGCCGGCGCTCGGAATTGCCGGTCGTGAAAGGCATGAGCATCGCCTTCATCGAGTTCTGGCGCGGCGTGCCGTTGATCACGGTGCTGTTCATGGCGGCGAACATGTTGCCGCTGTTCCTTGGACTCTCGGTGAACAAGTTGCTCGCGGCGTTGCTTGCCGTCGCGCTGTTTTCGTCCGCCTACATGGCTGAAGTGATCCGCGGCGGGTTGCAGGCGATCCCGAAGGGTCAGTACGAGGCGGCGGCCGCCGTTGGCCTCGGCTATTGGCGGTCGATGGCGTTCATCATCCTGCCGCAGGCGCTTCGACTGTCGTTGCCGAACATCGTGGGGAATTTCATCGGGCTTTTGAAAGACACGTCGCTGGTGTCGATCATTGGATTCTTCGATCTGCTCGGGATCGCGCAAGCGGGCACGTCGGATGCGAATTGGGCGACGCCGAACACGGCGTTGACGGGCTATGTTTTCGTCGGTGCGGTCTATTGGGCGATGTGCTTTTCGATGTCGCGCTATTCGAAACATTTGGAAACCGTTTTGGCATCGGGGGAGAAGCGGTGAGCGGCAACGGTGCGAATGCGGTCGAGATTCAGGGTTTGAACAAATGGTTCAAAGCCTTTCACGTTTTGAAAGACATCAATCTCACCGTCGCGCGGAGCGAGCGTGTGGTGGTTTGCGGACCGTCGGGGTCCGGCAAATCGACGCTGATCCGCTGTATCAACGCGCTGGAGCCGCATCAGGAAGGCAAGATCAGCGTTGAAGGGGTTCCGCTCAGCGAAGAGGTGGGGCAGGTCGAGGCGGTGCGCGCGAATGTCGGCATGGTGTTTCAGCAGTTCAATTTGTTCCCGCATTTGACCGCGCTTGAGAACTGCACGCTGGCGCCTATGTGGGTGAAGAAGATGCCGAAGGCGAAGGCCGAAGCGCTTGCCATGCAGTATCTCGAGCGCGTGCATATTCCGGAGCAAGCGAACAAGTACCCCGGGCAGCTTTCCGGCGGCCAGCAGCAGCGCGTGGCGATCGCACGGGCGCTGACGATGGAGCCGCGCATCATGTTGTTCGACGAGCCGACCAGCGCGCTCGACCCCGAAATGATCAAAGAAGTGCTGGAGACGATGGTCGAACTTGCGGAGACCGGCATGACGATGTTGGTCGTGACGCACGAGATGAGTTTTGCGCGCACCGTCGCGAACCGCATCGTCTTCATGGACCACGGCGAGATCGTAGAGATCGCGCCGCCAGCCGAGTTCTTTACGAACCCGAAGAGCGAGCGGACGAAAGAGTTCCTGGATCAGATTTTGAGATGAGAGGAAGCATGATCATGCGCATCGGGTTCATTTTTGCGGTATTGGCGTCGGCGCTTTGCGGAGCCGCGACCGCGGGTGCGGCGGGACTGACGGGGTCTTGGTCCGGCGAAATGCGGCAAATCGAGACGTCGGCGGAGACGTCTTATCCGATGACGCTGACGATCAAGGGAAAGACCGCAGATGCGAACTACCCGACACTGAACTGTCGCGGCACTTGGACCAAGGTTGCCGAGAAGAAGGGCTACGTCATCTATGCCGAGACCGTGACGAACCAAAAGGACGCGAGCTGCATCGACGGGATCGTCATGGTCACTTTGGACAAGGGCAGGGCATTCGTGGGCTGGTTTTCGGCCAACGAAGGGGAGCCAATCGTCGCGACCGCGGCGCTGGAGAAGAGCGCGGTGAAGTAAATCGTCCGAGCGCGCGCTGGATGAGGAACGCTCTTCCTGTGACCGCGGGCTTCTCGCCCGCTCTTTCTGACTCTTCGACGGCGCTGCCTTTGAGATGCTGTGAAG
>JBKJZU010000397.1:0-3424 GCA_046715015.1 Micropepsaceae bacterium | reverse complement strand
AAAAGCCGAACGAGTTTCACCGAGAGCGGAATGAAGAACAGCAGGCCGATCACCGTCAGGCCCAGCAAGGTCGGGCCGAGGCCGTTCATCTGTGCGTCCTCTACCGAGCCCATGGAATCGACGAAGTAGTAGAGGAGGCCGCCAAAATAGAGGATAGGCACAAGCGCGCCGATGACACCGAGTATGGACTTCAATTGCATGCCGCGCCTCCACCGCCCTTGCGGCGGCATGATGGCGCGATATCGGCAACAAAATCTAAATGCCCGGCCTAAGACGCTGCCGTTCCGGTGTTCGCTGGAAGGGAGGGAGGTTTAACGAACATCATCCGGCAGTGAAGACCGGTCGGCAAATAGTCCATTTGAACTTCGCCGTTCGGTTCACGCGACATTGCCGACGTGATGATACGCGTTCCAAAGCCTTGCCGGGTCGGCTTTACGACAAGCGGGCCATTCCGCTCGATCCATTCGATCGTCACACGTTCCTCGTGTGGGCCGGTGTGTTTGGACCAACCGATGGCTACGTTGCCGGTCGGGATGCTCAAGGCTCCATATTTGGCCGAGTTTGTCGCCAGTTCATGGCAAGCGAGCGCGACGGCGCCGACGGTGTGCTCTTTGAGAAGGAGCGAGGGGCCGTCAATCGAAATCCGGCTTTCGGTGTCGGCGATGAACGGTGCTAGCGCTGCCGGAACGACCTCGGCCAAGTCGACGTCCTGAGCGTTCGCCTGCATGACGAGATCGCCCGCGCCTTGCAACGTGCGAACCCGCTTCAAGAACGTGTCTGCAAACGCATCGATGGCGGGGTTGTCTTTTGGTTTGGCAGCTGTGACGAGCGCTTGGATTACGGCGATGAAGTTCTTCAGCCGATGGCGCATGTCGTTGAGAAGGAGTTCGCGCCGTTCCTGCGTCTCCTTGTGTTCGGTGACCTCGGCCAGGGAAGCGACGTGTTCCACGACACGGCCGTCGACATCGAGAACCGGAACCGAGTTCACCACGAACCATCGCCAAAGCCCTGCGGCGTCGCGCACTCTCACCTCAGCCGTCGATGCACTGGTTTCGCTTACCTTCAATTTTGCGCGGTCGTCCTCGTGCACCCGATCGAGCCAGGCGAAGCCTTGATACGTCGGCCAAGGCATTCCGGTCAGGGCTTCCCAACCCGGCTGCGGTTCTTGACACGCGCCGGTGGGATCAAACGTGCTGGTCAAGCTCGCCGAAGATTCGACCAGTGCGCGATATCGGCTCTCGTTGCGGCGAGACTCCCAAAACAGGTCGCGCAACCAACTGGCAATCAGCAACTCGACGGCGGCCGATGCGGCGAACAACGTTGCGCTCGTCGCCTCTGCGACGGTCAGGCCGGGAAGATCGTCGCGCTGAATGAAGAGCGTGAGCCCCAGCACAATCGAGAGGAGCCAGGCGGCGAGGCCCGTTCTGAATCCACCCACAATGGCGGCTATGGCGATGGCCGGAAAATACGTGGCGAATGGTACGACACCGGAAACGAAGAGCTCGATCGCCCAACGCGCGGCCGTCGCCAGCCCAACGCACGCCACGACGACAAGAAACTGCGCGGTGAAACTCAGTTGCGGTGGCGCATCGCTCGGTCGCATTGCGTGCTTGAGCAATGCGCGCGCCTGACCGACCAGAGTGCCAAGGCCAACAGTTCCCATTCGCCTTCATTCGTTTTGCAGGTCCCCCAG
The DNA here is from genome assembly GCA_046715015.1 of Micropepsaceae bacterium. Lineage (GTDB taxonomy): Bacteria > Pseudomonadota > Alphaproteobacteria > Micropepsales > Micropepsaceae > SZUA-430. The sequence continues at coordinate 1,731 of JBKJZU010000397.1, read as the reverse complement.
CGTAGGCTGGCGTTTGTGAAGTTGCCATCGTTTGCCGGGGGCCAATCGGCTCCAAGTCCGGAACCTGCTGCGACTTGGTAAACCAGCCGCGAGGACGCGTCGCGTCAAGCGAATTGAGCGACGCGGACGCACCAGCCGGGGTTAACCGTGCGTCGGTGACAGTCGGGTGCCGGCCGCAGAATCACCCAAGGACGAAGCGCCCATGCGGCGCTCAGATGTCCATTCCCTCTCAGGTTCGCCTCTGTTCGGGCTACAGCCAGTGAGGCGTGGCTTGGCTTTGCTGGCGTTCATATCTTGTTAGGACGCTCCTGCGAGTTCTGGGAGATGTGGCTGATTCGTGCGGTTTGAGGCGGAGGATTCGACATGGCAATGGCTGGTACGCGTGAGAGTTTCGATATCGGAAGGGTTATTCAGCGGACCATGGCGTTGGTCGGGCGGAATTTCGTGCCGTTCTTCATTTTGGCGTTGGTGCTGACGGGCGTGCCGTCCTTGGTACTGCAGCTCGCGATGCCGACGGATCCCACGGCGATCCAACAGGCGCCGGGCGTCTACATCACGTCGATCGTCATCGGCGCATTGGTGTCGATTGCGACCGGCGTCATTCTTCAGGGCACGCTGACGCGGGCCTCGGTCGACGATCTTTCCGGAAAGGGCGTGCAACTGAGCGCCGCGGTGAGCAATGCCGTTGCAATGATCCTGCCGTTGGTCGGGCTTGGTCTTTTGGTCGGTCTTGGCGTTGCGGTGGGCCTCATCGCCCTTATCGTTCCCGGCATCTTTCTCGCGCTGTGCTGGATGGTGGCTTCGCCCGTTATGGTGGTCGAACGGCTCGGCGTCATTGCTTCCATGCAGCGCAGCATGCAACTCACGCAGGGTCACCGGTGGGCGATCCTCGGCCTCATCGTGCTGTTCATGATTGCTTACATGATCGTCGCCGCGGTGATCGGCGCGATCATCGGCGGCTCGATGGCGGACTTAGCGAACCCGGCGGGTCCGCCGCTGACGTTCGTGCTCATCATGACTCTGGTCGGCGTCGTGCTCAGCGTCGTCGGTACGGTCGGCGCGGCCGCGATCTACTTCGAGCTTCGCCAGATCAAAGAAGGCGTTGGCGTCACCGAGCTCGCGCAGGTCTTTTCATAGGGCGAACACGCATTTGAGTTCGACGGCCCCGGCGATGTCCGGGGCCGTTTTTTATGTCTTGTCGTGCTTGTCTTTTTTCCGGACGCCGAGCAGCAGGCGCTGTTCCAGGCGGCGGCGCAGGGCCGCGTAGTAGGCGCTCAAGAATTCCTTGTCGGTTTCGTGCGCGCGGGCGGACCAAGCGATCTTGGTGCGGATTTGCGTGGCAACTGCTTCCATCGCGGTGGGTTCGCTTACGCGTAGTACCTGCTCCAGCACCTGCAGCTCTTTCACGCCGTAAGTGTCGAGTTGGGCGGTCGTGAAGGCGAACGCGGCCTCAGCCGGCTTTTCGACGGTGAGGTCGGGCAGCATTTTCTGTTTCGGCGTTTTCAACACCCAGGTGCCCGCGATCAAATCGCCCGCGCGCAGACGGTCGCGGTTGAAGAGCGGGAACAACACGAAAATGCCGCACCAAACGATGCCTGCGAGCAGGATCCACGCTTCGATTCCTTCACCGCGGGAGACGAGGACAGCGATCGGGATGTAAAGTTCGAGTTCGCGCATGGCGTTGCGCGCGATGACGGCGTCGGCGCTCAATGCCGCGCCATCGCGTGCGAC
>JBKJZU010000396.1:0-2696 GCA_046715015.1 Micropepsaceae bacterium | reverse complement strand
CACTACGTCGCCCGCGACCACGAACACGAACTCGTCTTCCTTGTCGTGCCAATGCCGCTGGCTCGACCACGCGCCGGGCGGCAGGGTTAGCAAGTTCACGCCGAAGTCGCTCAAGCCCGCCGCATCGCCGAGCTGACGCCGCACGCGCGCCGCGCACGGCTCGTGAAACGGCGCGGGATAGCCGGAACCCGTCACCTTCGGTGCCTTCGCGATGTCGATCTTCGCCATGCTGGTCTCCTCATCGCCGGCCATGCCACGCCTCCGAAAACGCGTGATAGCAAATCCGCAGGAGACAGCAAAACCAAAGCGGTCACGGCCGGGCCGTGACCGTTTAGAGGATGAGGGCAGCCGCCGCCGTGCGCCTCAGAACCGCGCGCCCAACCGCGCGCCGGCATAGAGCGAAGTTTCGTTCTTCGTGTCGATACGCGCGGGCGTTCCGGCGAGATAGTCGGGCGCGACATAGGCTGCGACCGCGGAATCGTACACCACGCCGCCTGCGACCGCCGCGGAAATCGTGTCCGTGATGTCGTAGCTGACGTTCGCTTCGAGCCGCGCCACGAACCCGGCCTTGTCGTGCTCGTCCCGCAGCGTGGAGAACGTGGAATTGAAGCGGTTCGAGCTCGCGTCCATCTCGAAGTCCTTGAACGCAAACCCGGCCGACGCAGCCCCGCCGATCCGGAACCGCCCGCCGAGCGGCCGCGATCCCGACACATGTCCGACGAGTTCGAAACTGCGCGTTTCGAACGACGTCGCGGTGACGTGCAACTCGTCGAACACGAAGTCGTACTGCGTGTTGAGATAATCCGTGTCGAGACTGCGGTACGAGAACGAAAGATCGGCACGCGCGATGCGCCCGTTCTCGTCATAGATCACCTGTCCGGCCGAGGCGCCGAGCGCGAAGCCGCTCACCTCGACGCTCAAGGTCTGGTCGGCCGTTCCCGTGCCGCCGTAGTTGCCGGTGTCGTTGAGCGTTCCGTCCAGAAGGCCGTGCGCGAACGGCGTACCGTCCGGAATCTGAAACCGCGTCGAGGCCGAACCGTCCGCGTCGACGATGTTGCCGTGGAGGCCGAGCCGCCAGCCACCGGCGAAGTCGCGCGCCAGGCCGAGCGTGTAGCTGAAGCCCTCAGCGTCCGCCTGCAGGAACTGCGGCTGCACGCCGCCGCCGGTGAAGTCGAACTGGATGACGCCGTTGCCGTGGTGCGGCAGGCGCAGCCATTCGAACGACGCGTCGCCGCCCGCGGCCCATCCACCGGCCGATTGCTTCAACGGCATCATGTTCAGGTTGACCGGCTCGTTCGCCGACACCGCGGCGGCGAAGGCGATGGCGGAAACGGTGGCGAGCAAGGCGCGGCGCATGAAACCCTCCAATGGATCGAAGGGCGAGTTCGCGCCACGCCGGTTAACGAATCCTTAACGCCGAAGGTCTTCGGCCCGTCCCGCTCGCTTCGGCCGGGACGTTGCGTCGCTGCCGCAACACTGGGTGGCCTGGGCAAGGTCGGCTGCTGCGCCGCGTCGCGCCGCTTCACGGCACGATCTGAGTGAGCGGGTCCAGGTTTGCCGGCGCCTCCGCTGGCGGCGGCGGCTTCACGCCCCACACGACGCGCGACCAGGCGCGTTCGTGCAGGTAATAGAGGAACATCTTCGTCAAGAGCTCCAGCACCGCGATCGACCCGCCGATCGCCGCGTTCCCCGTGATCAGCCAGCCGAGCAGAAACGTGTCGAACGAACCGATGCCGCGCCACGTGATCGCCTTCACGACGGCGCGCGAATGCGTGGTGCGGCTTTCGCTCGCGATGATCTGCTGAGTGTCCAAGGGGCGGTCGCTTTCGTGAATCGGAAGGAGCACCGACCATAAGCGAAGCAGGCAGGTTCGCGCAAAACCGCGAGCCGCGTGACGGCTTGCCCCCCGTAGCTTTCAGTGAAGGGGGGATGAGGGAGCTTGCGCCCCCTCCGCATACCCGCTCTTCGCGTCGAATGCCGTGCCCCAGCCCAAGCCCTCGCCGGGGCGCAAGATGCGCGCGACGAGGAATCCGAACGCCTCGTCCCAATCGGGATGCGCGGCCACGAACGCCGCGATCAGCGCGCGGTTGCGCACCTCGCCGTCGGGGTCGGTCAGGTTCCACGCCGGATCGCGATATTGAATGACGAGACCGAGTTTCTTGCCCGCCCCCACGATCGTCACCTGCTCGACGCTGTAGACGCTTCCGCCGAGCCGCCACGTGCGCGGCGGCTCACCGGAAAGTTCGGCCGGCACCGTCATGGCGGCAAGCGCCGCATCGATGCGCGGCTTGATCACCGGCTGAAAATCGGGGCCACGATAAGCCGTGGCCGACGCCGCCGACATCAGCAGATAGCCGTTGAACGCGTGGCCTTGGCCCGCTTGGCGCTGGCCCAAGCGATACAAAGCCGCCGCGTCATAGCCGCCTATGCCGGCGATCGTGACGTTGAAACTCAAAACTTGCCACGTGTCGGCCGCGGGCGTCAGCCACGCGGTCAGGGCCCACGCATGCGACGGCGTCTCGGCGGAATAGAGCGTATGCAGTTGCGCCGCGCCGGGCAGCGCGTTCACCTGCACGCCGGTTTCCGAATTGCCGCAGATCACGCGCCCCGGTTGGGCGTCGCGGCTCACCTGATAGGCCGCAACCGGCGCCAGCTTCGTGAACGTCCCGCCGCCGCTCTCGGTCAGTTCACCCAGC
>JBKJZU010000395.1:0-8569 GCA_046715015.1 Micropepsaceae bacterium | reverse complement strand
GCGTTGCGCGGGCGCTGCTTGACGGAGCGATCGCGTTTGCGCGCAAGCAGAAGGTTCAGGCGCTGGAGGCCTATCCGATCGACAAGCCGCACGTTTCGACGCCGATGTTGATGTGGTTCGGCGCGGCGTCGATGTTTTCGCGGGCCGGCTTCGTCGAAGTGGCGCGGCGCAAGCCAGAGCGGCCGGTGATGCGGTTGGCTTTGCGCTTAATCGGTCGTTCGGCTCTTTTTATATAGATCTAACATATTGATTTTATGCTGTTAATTGCACTGTAAGGCGTTTTGCTTTATAGACTATAAAATGCGTCGGCCGAAGTCCCCTCCTCCTGCCTCTACGCTTCTGCGCATTCGGCAGGAGCAGCCGATCGCGGCGCTGATGGCGAATGCCCGCGCAACCGACGACAAGGGGCGCTATCTGCATTGGGACGAGATCGTTCACCGGGCGCCGCCGAAGGGCCTTTCGCATGAGGGCTGGTGGGCGGCGATCAAGGCTGCGCGGGGGATTCAGGCGCAATCACTGCCTCTCCTCGGCGCGTCCGATCAGGTTCTGCGGTTCTGCGAAACACCGCAGATGCGTGCGAGTCTGCATTTGGTAGATGGCGAGGCTCGCGGCCAGATCAAGGCCGATGAGTCTGTGGCAACGCGCGAGACCGCCGACTACTACATCGTCCGCTCGTTGATCGAGGAGCCCTACAGCAGTTCGGTGCTGGAGGGCGCGGCCACCACGCGCAGGATCGCGAAGGAGATGATCGAGGGCGATCGCGCGCCGCGCACCGTCGGCGAGCGCATGGTGTTGAACAACTATCGTGCCATGCGGCTCATCCGCGAATTGAAGGATCAGCCGCTAACGCCGGACACGATCTTGACGATCCATGCGGCGCTGACCCAAGGCACGCTCGACAATCCAAAACATGTCGGCCAGTACCGAACGGACAGCGACCATGTCGTCGTCGAGGATCAGACGACCGGCGACGTGCTGCATGTGCCGCCGCCGGCGCGGGAGTTGCCTGCGCGATTGCAACGCGTTTGCGATTTCGCCAATCGAGTCAACGACGGCGGCGCGTTCATCCATCCTGTCGTGCGCGCTATGATCCTCCACTTCATGATCGGCTTCGATCATCCGTTCGTGGATGGGAACGGGCGGACGGCGCGCGCACTCTTCTATTGGTGCGCGCTTCGGAACGGCTACTGGTTGCTTGAGTTTGCGTCGATCTCCAAGGCGATCCGCGAAGCACCGACGCGCTATGGCCTCGCCTATCTTTATTCGGAGACCGACGAAGGGGACTTGACGTATTTCCTGAACTATCACCTCGAAATTGTCGTGAAAGCCGTACAGTCGCTGCACGCCTATTTGGAGCGCAAGGCAGAGGAGCTACATCAACTCGATCGCGTCGTGCGCAAGAAGGCTGGCGCGCGACGGCGCTTCAACGAACGCCAGATTCAAATTCTCCAAGAAGCGATCCGCCGGCCTGGGCATCACCTGACGATCAGCGCACACCGGGAGCGTGCTAGAGTCAGTTATCTGACCGCGCGGACTGACCTTGAAACCCTTGCAAACCAAGGGTTTCTGCGCAAACGCACGGTCGATGGACAATCGGTTTACTATGCAGACGCTAAGATCGTCGAGAAGCTGACACCGGACGCCAAGTGATAGTGCGAAAGGTGCCGGTGGTTTCGTTCGTGCAGGAGCATACCGTGTCGAAGAAATGCATCCTTGTCGGGGCACCGGTGGAGTCGGGGCAGCGTGTGCCCGGATGCACGATGGGGCCTGCGGCCTATCGCGTGGCCGGGTTGGCCACGATGCTGGAAGAGCTGGGCCATAGCGTCGACGATTGGGGCGATGCCGCGGTCGATCCGGGCGCGATGCCGCCCGGGCATTCGGCGCGCACGGTGCATGCGGAGATCGAGACCTATCGCTGGACGGTCGCGCTGACCGACGTTGCGCGGCGCGCGATGGGCGCCGGCTTTCCGATTTTCATGGGCGGCGATCATGCGCTGGGGCTTGGCACGGTTGCCGGTGTTGCGACCTATGCGAAGACCGCGGGAAAGCCGCTGTTCGTGTTGTGGCTCGACGCGCACTCGGATTTTCACACGCCCGCGACGAGCAGCAGCGGGAACTATCACGGCATGCCCGTCGCCTACCTGGCGGGGCGCGAATGGTTCGATGCACTGCCGCCGTTTCCGGCGCCGATCCCGGACGGGAACATTTGCCTGTTCGGCATTCGCTCCGTCGACGAAGGCGAGGGGCGCGCGCTGCAACGGCGCGGCATTCAGGTGAACGACATGCGCGTGCTGGACGAGCGCGGGGTGATCGCGCCCTTGCGCGAGTTCTTGCAGAAGGTCGAGCATGCGAAGGGCTTGCTGCACGTTTCGCTGGACGTCGATTTTCTGGATCCCGAGATTGCGCCCGGCGTCGGCACCACGGTGCCCGGCGGGGCGACGTTTCGCGAGGCGCATCTGGTGATGGAGTTCTTGCACGAGAGCAAGCTTGTCACCTCGCTCGACCTCGCGGAGCTCAATCCGTTTTTGGATGTGCGCGGGCAGACGGCGCGGTTGATGGTCGACTTGGTCGCGAGCCTCATGGGGCGCAAGGTGTTCGACCGTCCGACGCGCAGTCACGGCTAACCCGCGCACATGGCCCCTCCCTCAGACCTGGCTCTCGTTCCGTTCCTCAGCGTCGAGAATATGATGCGCTTCGTGCTGCACATGGGGCTTGAGCGCGTGCTGGTGGAATTGGCCGGCGAGATCGAGGCGGACTTCCTGCGCTGGGAGGCGTTCGACAAGACGCCGCGGGTGGCGAGCCACTCGGCCGTCGGCGTGATCGAGCTGATGCCGACGTCGGACGGCGAGTATTACGGTTTTAAATACGTCAACGGGCATCCGAAGAATCTGGCTGCGGGGCTGCAGACCGTGACCGCATTCGGGGTGCTGGCCGATGTGGCGACGGGCTATCCGTTGCTGCTTTCCGAGATGACGCTGCTGACGGCGCTGCGCACGGCGGCGACGTCGGCGGTCGCGGCAAAGCATCTGGCGCCGAAGGGGGCGACCACGATGGCGATGATCGGCAACGGCGCGCAGTCGGAGTTTCAGGCGACCGCGTTTCGCGCGCTGTGCGGCATCGAACACGTTCGGCTCTACGACAGCGATCCGGCGGCGACCGCCAAGGCCGCGCGGAACTTGGAAGGCTCAGGCTTGAAGGTGACGCCGTGCGCCAGCAAAGAGACTGCGATGGAGGGCGCGCAAATCATCACGACCTGCACCGCCGACAAGCAGTTCGCGACGATCCTGACCGACAACATGGTGGGCTCAGGCGTGCACATCAACGCGATCGGCGGCGACTGTCCGGGTAAGACGGAACTCGCGCGCGCGATCCTTCTACGCTCCGACATTTTCGTCGAGTACACGCCGCAGACGCGGATCGAGGGCGAGATCCAGCAGCTGCCCGCCAATCATCCGGTGACGGAGCTTTGGGAGGTGATCGCGGGGCGATCGCCCGGGCGCAAAAGCGCGAAGCAGATCACGCTGTTCGACGGCGTAGGTTTTGCGATCGAGGACTTCGCGGCGCTGCGCTATGTGCATGCGCGCGTGAAGGGCACGCCGTTCGTGCAGAACCTGGACATGATCGCCGATCCCGACGATCCGCGCGATCTCTACGGGATGCTGATGCGCGCGAAGGCTTAGATGGGTGTTGGTGATTGGGGGTTGGTGATTGGTGTCCCTATCACCCAATACCCATCACCCAACCACTCAAAGAAAAACGCAGGTGGTTTCCCACCTGCGCCTCATAACATTCGTTCGTTGAAGCCGCTTATTTGCGGTTCATGAACCAGTAGCCGCCGCCGACTGCCGCCGCGAGAGCCGCAACGATCGCGATGATCGTCGTGGTTCCCATGCCGCCTTCAGAGGCCGGCGCCGCCGCATCCGTCGCCACTTCGGCTGCATCCGTTGCTGCCGTGGCCGCATCCGTCGCCGCATCCGCGGCGGTCGTCGCCGCGCCCGCCGCATCGGTGGCAGCGCCTGCTGCGTCAGTCGCCGCATCGGCCGCTGCCGCGGCCGGGTCGGTTGCCGGATCCGTCGCCGGAGCGGCGGCCGGATCGGTCGCCGCTGCGGGGTCCGCCGCCGGGTCAGTGGCAGGCGTGGCAGGGTCGGTCGCCGGTGCCGCCGCCGGATCAGCGGCAGGCGTCGCCGCCGGGTCGGCCGCAAGCGGCATCGCCGCGATCAGCGCGAGAGAAGAAACGAGAGCAATTTTCGAAAGCGTGGACATTTGACTGAGGGTTCCTTTGTTTGGTCGACCACAGCTTTTCAGACTAAGGCCAAGCCGGTTCCGTTGCACTGCGCTCGTATGCCGCTTCGGGGTGCGGCACGGCGCCCCTTGTGCCTTGGGTAGCCGGTGCGTGAGAGGCGGGAATCGTGCAATTCAGCGTTCTTTCAAACGCATAACGCCGATGCGGGATGAGCGCACCGGCGTTGCAGTAATGCGAGATTGTCTCAAGCCTTGCGCGTGGCGAACCAATAAGCCGCGCCACCGACGACGACGATGCCGCCGAGGATCGCTGCGATCAAGCCGCCGCTCATGCCACCAGGGGCCGGCGCGTCGGCTGATGCCGTTGCATCCGTCGCCGCGGGATCGGCGGCAGCATCGGTCGATGTGGCGTCGGCAGGCGGCGCTGCGTCCGCAGGTGCTGCGGCGGGATCAGTGGCGGGATCGGTTGGCGCCGCCGCCGGGTCTGCGGGAGCTGCCGCCGGATCAGCGGCCGGTGCCGCGGGATCAGCAGGGGCTGTCGCTGCGGGTGCGTTCGGATCGGCTGCGGGTTCAGGCGGGGCCATGTTCGCCGACGCCGGTAGGCTTGCGACGAGCGCAAGCGCGGCGATGAACCCAAGTTTCGCAAGCGTGGACATGATGCGGAAAAATCCCTTGTTGGAGCGGACAGGGCTTCGAGACTAACAGCGTTCGTCTTGTCCTGGAATGACAGTTTCTTCACAGTGCCTCATCAGCGATTGAGGACTGTGCGATGTTTCGTTTCGAACGGCGTCACGAGAAGCTTGCGAGCCATTCGGTCTTTGTCGGGCGCGTGTTGCGCGCGCTGCTCGTCGGCGGTGTGTTCGTCGGCGTGTCGCTGATCGGCGGCGTCGCGGGCTACATGTATTTCGCGCGACTGACGCCGGTCGATGCGTTCTTGAACGCAGCGATGATCCTTGGCGGCATGGGGCCGGTTGCGTCGCTCGAGAGCGACGGGGCGAAGATTTTTGCGGGGCTTTATGCGCTCTACGCGGGGCTGCTGCTGGTCGCAGTGTCGGGCGTCGTGCTGGCGCCCGTGTTTCACCGGGTGCTGCACGCGATGAATGCGGATGGCGACGGCTAGGCCGGCTGCGGCTTCGTCCAACGCCAGGAAATGAAGTTCCAGAGCGCGCCCGAAGTCCATTTCAGCACGCGCGATTCAGGACGCATGCCGATGGCCCTGCCCACCATGCCGATCGCGCTGTCGATATGCGGGCGGCGGTAGAGCCGCATCACCGTGGACTGGTACGCCGCGTTGCAGGCCTTGCGGTCGTACGGCGCGCCTTCGGGGAAGTTCGCGCTGTAGTACGCGTAGGCAAGTTCGTCGTCGGTCGATTCCGACACGCGCGTGGCGGCGATATAGAGCCTGCGCCAGAAGCCCGGCTTCTTCTCAGGCTGCAGGTTCATGAGGTTGAAGAATAAGCGGTAGTGCGCGAACTCGTCCGCAGCAATGAGGCCCGCGATCTGCTTCAGCACGGGTTCTTCGACCGCGTCGCGCAGCGCCGTGTAGCTCGACGACGTGCCGCATTCGACGACGCAGCGCGCGATCAGCTCCCCGGTGCGGCTGCCGCGGACGGAGCCGTCGGCATTGATGAAGTGTTCGGGGCGATAGCCCTTGCGGAAGCGCGCGAAGGCTACGTCAAAATTGAACGTCGGGTCGGCGAGTTCGGCCCACTTCGCGAGCGCCGAGCCGTGCTGCACTTCCTCGGTGCCCCAGCGTTCGAGAACCTGCATCATCTCAGGCTCGTTCTTGAAGACGACGCGGAGGTACTCGACGTAGTCCATGGCGTTGTATTCGACGAGCGAGCCGGCTTTTATCAGGCGCACGAGCTCCGGTTTCAGCTTCGTGCGGTCGAACTTCGACCAGTCGATCGTCTCAAGCGTCCAGTGATCGCGCATGTGACGCCAAGCTCCCAATTCATCTACCGGTTGAACCCTTCGCCGGGTTATTAATTTGGCGCGGACCCTACCAAAAACAACCGCCCGCCGCCATGGCGCCCGTCACAGAAAATTCAATCCGTTAGCCTAAAGCGCCGCGCAATTCGCGCAGTTGGGTCAGCGTCGTTTGGGCGCGGTCCCGGACGGCGGCGTCCTTCGCGTCGGCGACGTCTTCCTCGGCATTCTTGATGCGCTGATCGAGGGTCGCCCCGTCAAGCTCGGCGAGCGGCATCGCCTCTTCGGCGAGTACGGTCAGGCCTTGCAGTGTTACTTCGGCGAAACCGCCGCGGACGAAGAACTTCTCCGCCGCCTTGCCTGCGTTCACGATCGCGAGCACGCCCGGCCTCAGCGTCGTCATCACCGGCGCGTGGCCCGCGAAGACGCCGAAGTCGCCCTCAGACCCCGGCACGTCGACTTGGTCGACGTCGGCCGAGATCAGCAGGCGTTCGGGGGAGACAAGGTCAAAGCGAAGTTTAGCCATGGTCTACTCGGTTTTGGTGGTTGGGTGTTGGGGAATGGGTTGTTCCAAAACCCATTCCCTAATCCCCATTCCCAACTAGGCTGCTTCCGCCGCGAGGCGTTCGGCTTTCTTTACGGCGTCTTCGATCGTGCCGACCATGAGGAACGCCTGCTCCGGCAAATGGTCGTAGTCGCCGCGGCAGAGGCCGTCGAAGCCTTTGATCGTGTCGGCGATGTCGACGAAGACGCCCTTCGTGTTCGTGAAGATTTCGGCGACGTGGAACGGTTGGCTCAAGAAGCGTTCGATTTTGCGGGCGCGGGCGACCAGGACCTTGTCGTCTTCCGACAATTCGTCCATGCCCAAAATCGCGATGATGTCCTGCAGCGACTTGTACTTCTGCAGGATCCTCTGCACTTCGCGGGCGACGCGGTAGTGGTCGTCGCCGACGACGCGCGGGTCCAAGATGCGCGAGGTGGAGTCGAGCGGATCGACGGCCGGATAGATGCCCTTTTCCGAGATCGCGCGGTTCAGCGTGGTCGTCGCGTCCAAGTGGGCGAACGAGGTGGCGGGCGCGGGGTCGGTCAAGTCGTCGGCGGGGACGTAAATCGCCTGCACCGAGGTGATCGAGCCTTTGTTCGTCGTGGTGATGCGTTCCTGAAGCGCGCCCATGTCGGTCGCGAGCGTCGGCTGGTAACCCACGGCCGACGGGATACGGCCGAGGAGCGCCGACACTTCCGAGCCCGCTTGCGTGAAGCGGAAGATGTTGTCGACGAAGAAGAGCACGTCTTGGCCTTGGTCGCGGAAGTACTCGGCGACGGTCAGGCCCGTGAGGCCGACGCGGGCGCGCGCGCCCGGCGGCTCGTTCATCTGGCCGAAGATCAGCGCGCATTTCGAGCCTTCGGTCGAGCCCTTCTTCGGGTCCTTGTTCACGCCGGACTCGATCATCTCGTGATAGAGGTCGTTGCCTTCGCGCGTACGTTCACCGACGCCCGCGAACACGGAATAGCCGCCGTGCTTTTTCGCGACGTTGTTGATGAGTTCCTGGATGAGCACCGTCTTGCCGACGCCGGCGCCGCCGAAAAGGCCGATCTTGCCGCCGCGCGCGTAGGGCGCGAGCAGGTCGACGACCTTGATGCCGGTCAGAAGAATTTGCGCTTCGGTGGATTGTTCCGTGAACTTCGGCGCGTCGGCGTGGATCGGGCGCATTTCGACGCCCTTCACAGGACCCGCTTCGTCGATCGGTTCGCCGATGACGTTGATGATGCGGCCCAAGGTGCCGGGACCGACGGGGATCGAGATCGGGCGCCCGGTGTCTTTGACTTCCTGACCGCGGACGAGGCCTTCGGTCGAGTCCATGGCGACCGTGCGCACCGTCGATTCGCCAAGATGCTGCGCCACCTCGAGCACCAGGCGGATCTGGCCGTTGCGCGTTTCGAGCGCGTTCAAAATCGCCGGCAGTTCACCGTCGAAGTGCACGTCGACGACGGCGCCGATGACCTGGGTAACTTTGCCGGCGATGTTGGTGGGAGCGTTCATGTCTGCCTCTTAGAGCGCTTCGGCGCCCGAAATGATTTCGATGAGTTCTTTGGTGATCTGCGCCTGGCGCGAGCGGTTGTATTTCATCGACAGCGCGTCGATGACGTCGCCGGCGTTGCGGGTCGCCGCATCCATCGCGGCCATGCGCGCGCCTTGTTCCGATGCTTGGTTTTCGAGAAGCGCGCGGAAGATTTGGATCGCGACGTTGCGCGGCAGCAGCTCGGCCAAGATGTCTTGTTCGTCCGGCTCGTATTCGTAAGCGCCCCCCTTGAGGTCGGCCGTCTTCGTGCCCTTCGGCACTTCGGCCGGGATCAGGCGCAGCGCGGTCGGGATCTGGCTGATCACCGATTTGAAGCG
>JBKJZU010000394.1:0-3019 GCA_046715015.1 Micropepsaceae bacterium | reverse complement strand
CGAATAAAGTGTTGAGCAAACAATCGTTGAGAACGACGTTGATGGCGGGCGCCGCCATCGTCACGGCCGCCGGCGTCATGCCCGCTTACGCTCAAGAAGAGACGGTCGAAAAAGTCACCGTCACCGGCACGCGCATTCCGCAAAAGGGTCTGCAATCGATCTCGCCGGTTTCAACGATCACGAATGCGGAAGCGAAGGCGCAGGGCACGACCTCTGCCGAAACGCTCCTCAACAACCTGCCGCAAGTGTTTGCCGGTCAGGGCGCCGAGGTCTCGAACGGTTCGTCCGGTACGTCGACCGTCGACTTGCGCGGCCTTGGGCCACAGCGCACCTTGGTGTTGATCAACGGACGCCGCTTCCAGCCGTCCTCGATCGTGAACGGCGGCGCCCCCCTCGCCGACTTGAACACGATCCCGATCGCCCTGGTTGAGCGCGTCGAAGTCCTGACAGGCGGCGCTTCGGCCGTGTACGGCGCGGACGCCGTCGCCGGTGTCGTCAACTTCATCATGCGCAAGGACTTCGAAGGCGTCGAGATGGGCGTCCAGTTTGGCATATACGATCACGACAACGACGACGCCGTCTCGCGCGAGCGCATCCGCGTCCGTGAGCTTTTGAACCCGAGCGAGTTCAAACGTCCCGAATCGCATGTGACCGACGGCCGGGTAGTAACCGTCTGGGGCGCGATGGGTGCGAATACAGCCGACGATAAGGGCAACGTCACGCTTTATGCGCAGTACCGTAACGCACAACCTGTCCTACAGTCGTCGCGGGACTTCTCGGCGTGTTCGGTGACGTCAAATTTCGACGGCACGTTCTTCTGCCAAGGTTCGAACGGTACACCGGCTCGTGGCCGCTATCTGAGTTTCGATTCCGGTCTCGGGGGCGTGTTCTCGGCGAGCGGCACCGTTCAGCCGCGTACAGCAGCCGATGCATTCAACTTCGCGCCGCAGAACTATCTGCAGCGCCCGGACGATCGTTACCTCCTTGGCGCAATGGGTCACTATGACTTGGCCGGCGACTTGGAAATCTACGGCGAAGTGTCGTTCTCGGACGACCATACGCTTGCGCAAATCGCAACGTCGGGCGCCTTCTTCGGCGGCGGCCCCGCCGATGGCGGCCACCTCGTGAACTGCGACAACCCTTTCCTCAACGTTGGGCCGGCTCCGAATGCGTTCAATGCGCTTTGCAGCGACGCTGGCCTCACCACAACGGATACAGCAACGTTCCTGCTCGGCCGCCGCTTCGTGGAAGCCGGCCCGCGTATCGACGACCTGCGTCACACGTCGTATCGCGGCGTGGTCGGGTTGAAGGGCCAGATCGACGACAGCTGGGAATACGACATCCACGCCATGCGCGGCGTCACGACGGTTCAGGAAACCTATCTGAACGAAGTGTCGATCGAGCGCATGACGCGTGCTTTGTTGGCGGTTGGCGCCTCGCCTGCCACGGCAGTGTGTGCGCCGAGCGTGCTGGCGGTCGATCCGAGCTGCGTACCGATCAACGTCTTCCAATCCGGTGCTATCTCGCAAGCAGCGCTTGACTACACACAGGCGAAGGGTCTGCAGCACGGTGAAACCGCGACGACGAACGTCGTTGCGACCGTGCAGGGCGAACTAGGCGTAACGAGCCCGTGGGCCGAATCATCGGTCGCAGCCGCGTTCGGCGCGGAATACCGCCTCGAATCGGCGTACTTGCAGACGGATCGTAGCTTCGAGACCGGCGACCTCTACGGTCAAGGCGGTCCCGTAAAGTCCCTGAGCGGTCACTACGACGTTTGGGAAGCGTTCGGCGAAGTCAGCGTTCCCATCATCGAAAATCAGCCGGGCGCGGAGTTGCTTGAGTTCAACGGCGGGTACCGCATCTCGGACTACGACACTGCCGGTATTACGCACACCTACAAAGTCGGTATGACGTGGGGGCCGGTCGACGACTTGAAATTCCGCGGTTCGTTCCAACGCGCGGTTCGGGCGCCGAACATTACCGAGCTGTTCTCGCCGGTCTCGCCCGGCCTGTGGGGCGGTGTCGACCCGTGCGCCGGCCCAACGCCTAGTCTGTCGCCTGCGGAGTGCGCGAACACTGGTGTCCTCCCGGGGCAATATGGGTTCATTCCCGAGTGCCCAGCCTCGCAGTGCTCAGGCATCTTCGGCGGCAACCCGAACTTGAAGCCGGAAGAGTCCGACACGAAGTCGTTCGGCGTGATTTTGACGCCGACGTTCCTGAAGGGCTTCACGGCGCAGATCGACTACTTCGATATCATCGTCGATGGGTTCATCGGCGTTCCGCGTCCGGCAACCGTCCTGGCGGATTGCGCGACGACCGGCAACCCGGCCACCTGCGGCCTGATCAACCGCGGCGGTCTTGGCATCTTGTTCGGGTCCGGTACGGTGGGCCTGGTGAACCAGAACCTCGGCTCGCTTAAGACGACCGGCGTGGACGTCGACGCGAACTACAGGTTCGACATCGGCGATGGCGCCGGTGGGATGAGCTTCGGTTTCGTCGGTACCTACACCTCGGAATTCGCGGTGGCGCCGATCGCCGGCAGTTCGACCTACGACTATAACTGCGAAGGTATGTTTGGCGTGGTCTGCGGTTCACCGACGTTCAAGTGGCGCCACACGTTGCGCAGCACTTGGATGTCGCCGTGGGACATGGATTTCTCCGTCAACTGGCGCCACATGAGCGGTGCTGACCTCGACGTCAACAAAGCGAACGCTCTGTTCGACGTGGCAGGTTGCGGCGGGCCTTGCGACGACAAGTCGGATGCGCATATCCGGCCGTACGACTACTTCGACGTGTCGTTCGCGTGGACGGCTTCGGAGAACATCACGCTGCGCGGCGGCATCAACAACATTCTCGACACGGATCCGCCGATCGTCGACTCGAACACACTGGGCGTTTCGTCGCCGCCGTTCGGCAACGCGAACACCTACCCGGTCGTGTTCGACTCGCTCGGCCGCGAAGTGTTCGTCTCGGTGATGACGCGCTTCTAAACGAAGGTCTAGTTCAGACACTCAGGCGG
>JBKJZU010000393.1:0-2548 GCA_046715015.1 Micropepsaceae bacterium | reverse complement strand
GGCTTTGAGAGCATCGATCAACGCCGCACCTCCATCGCCTTGGTGAAACGGTCGAAGAGGTATTGGCTGTCGTGGGGGCCGGGGGAGGCTTCGGGGTGGTATTGGACGGAGAAGACTGGGCGGCCATCGAGGCTTAGGCCGCAGTTTGTGCCATCGAAAAGCGAGGTGTGCGTTTCCTTTACACCGCGCGGCAGCGTTGCCGTGTCGACCGTGAAGCCGTGGTTCATGGAGACGATTTCGACTTTGCCGGTGGCTAAATCTTTGACCGGGTGGTTCGCGCCGTGGTGGCCTTGGCGCATCTTTTTCGTTTTCGCGCCGAGTGCGAGGGCCAGCATTTGGTGGCCAAGGCAGATACCGAAAATGGGCACGCCGCTATCGACCAACTTCTTGATCACGGGGCCCGCGTACACGCCGGGGGCGGCGGGGTCGCCCGGGCCGTTCGAGAGCACGACGCCGTCGGGCTTCATGTGTTGGATCGTGTCGTAGCTCGTGTCGGCCGGGACGACCGTCAGGCGCGCGCCGATGCTGGCCAGCGAGCGCAGGATGTTGCGCTTCACGCCGTAGTCGATGACGACGACGTTGAAACGCGTTTTCCTTTGCGCTTTGTAGCCTTCGTTCCAGGCCCAGCGCTTTTCGTCGAGCGTCCAGATTTGGCGCGCACTAACGTCCTTCGCGAGGTCCATGCCTTCGAGGCCGGGCCAGCTTGCCGCTTCTTTCTTCAGCGCTGCGATGTCGAACGTACCGGTCGCATCATGCGCGATGACGCCGTTCGGCATGCCGTTCTCGCGGATGAGGCGCGTTAAGGCGCGCGTGTCGATGCCGCCCAAGGCCACCATGTTGTGGCGCTTCAGCCAAATGTCGAGATGTTGGGCGTTGCGGTAATTCGAGGGATCGGTGATCGAAGCTTTGACGATCATGCCGCGCGCGGCGGGCGTGACCGTTTCGATGTCTTCCGTGTTCGTGCCGACATTGCCGATGTGGGGGAACGTGAAGCAGATGATCTGCGCGGCGTAGGAGGGGTCGGTCAGGATTTCCTGATAGCCCGTCATCGCGGTGTTGAAGCAGACCTCGCCGACCGCGTGGCCGGTTGCGCCTAACCCGAAACCCTCAAAAACCGTGCCATCGGCGAGCACGAGTGCACCCGTGATTCCTTTCCGCGCGCGGGCAGGGCCCATCTCGCGGGGGCTTGTGGTCATGGTCATGTCGGTTCGCGGCTTTGCGGGGGCTTGGGCCGTCGGGCCCGCAAATTCGGCGGACCATATGGGACGCAGTTTGCGGGCGTCAAGAAATCCGCGGGTGCCCTTCCACAAGCCAGAACACGTTTTCCGGCCAAAGGGTTAGGTTCTCGTGCTGGTGCGGCTGTATGTTCCGGCCTTAGACAATGAGAATTAGGATCGGTGCCCATGTTGCGGGAGAAGTTCACTGCGGCCATGAAGGAGGCCATGTTGGCCAAGGATCAGCGGCGGTTGTCCACCGTGCGATTGATTCTGGCGGCACTGAAAGACAAGGACATCGAGGCGCGTGGGCTCGGCCGCGAGGCGACGACCGAGGAAGAGATCCTTGGGCTCTTGCAAAAGATGATCAAGCAGCGCGTGGAGTCGATCGAGACCTACGACAAGCACGGACGCCCCGAACTTGCCGCGCAAGAGCGCGAGGAGAAGGCGATCATCGAGAGCTATCTCCCGACGCAGATGTCGGCGGACGAGGTGCGTGCCGCGATCAAGGCTACGGTCGCCGCCACTGGTGCCGCGTCGGTCAAGGACATGGGCAAGGTGATGGCGGAGCTCAAAACCAAGTTCGCGGGGAAGATGGATTTTTCGAAGGCGAATGTGGTGGTGAAAGAGGTTTTGACGGGCGGATGAGGAATACCGCCCCCAATGCGGGGCGGTCGAAATTTCGAAGAAATTTCGGGTGGGGGGCCAGAGCCTCGGATGCTCGCCCCCCACCCGAACCTTCTCGCACTGCGTGCTCGAACGTTCGACCGCCCCGCAGAGGGGGCGATATTTTTTGAGATAAGGCATGCGCTTTACGCCGTGGTTTGTTGAGGAGCTTCGCGACCGGGTCCGGGTGACGGATGTCGTCGGGCGTAAGGTGAAGCTTGTCCGGCGCGGGCGGAATTTCACGGGGCTTTGTCCGTTTCACAATGAGAAGACGCCGTCGTTCTCCGTGAATGCGGAGAAGGGGTTTTACCACTGCTTCGGCTGCGGCGTGCACGGCGACGTCATTTCGTTCGTGATGGAGACCGAGGGGCTCTCGTTTCCAGAGGCGATCGAGAAGCTCGCCAGCGACGCCGGCATGGAGCTACCCGCCCGCGATGCGCGCGACGACGAGCGCGAGAAGGCACGGCGTTCTCTCTACGACGTGATGGAGTTTGCCGCGGCGTTCTTCGAACGCGAGCTTGAAGGCGCGCGCGGGGCGAAGGCGCGGGCGTATCTCGACGGACGACAGTTGAGTGGGGCAGCCGTCGCGCCGTTTCGCTTGGGCTTTGCGCCGGATTCGCGTAGCGCGCTGAAGGAGTATCTCGCGGCAAAAGACGTCAGTGTCGAGG
>JBKJZU010000392.1:0-2924 GCA_046715015.1 Micropepsaceae bacterium | reverse complement strand
GGCTTGGCCTTTCGCATCACGAGTCGCTGTTCGTGATCCGCATCGATGCGGCGAAGCAGCAAGTCGTCGTCGGGCCGCGTGAGGCGCTGGCGACGAAGCGTGTCTTGTTGCGCGATATGAATTGGCTGGATGCGCCGCTTTCGGGCGCACCACGCGCGGTGCTTGCCCGCGTGCGTTCGACGCGCGAGCCGGTGCGTGCGGAAATTCGCGCCGCCAATGGTGGCGTCGAGGTTGAGCTTCTGACGCACGAAGAAGGCGTCACGCCGGGTCAGGCTTGCGTGCTTTACTACGCGCTTGAGCCCAGCCGCATGCTCGGCGGCGGGTGGATCGTGAAAGGCGAGGCTGCGCTCGCGGCTTAACGTCCGTTCGCCTTGACAGGGTTCGGGCGCGCGCCTTACATCCGGCCCTCTTTTTCCGCGTGGCAGCGTAGCTCAGCGGTAGAGCAGGGGAATCATAATCCCTTGGTCGGCGGTTCAAATCCGTCCGCTGCTACCAACTCTCCCGAAACGTTCGGTTGATGTATGACTCCCGATGGATAGATCCGGGAGGCCTTCATGGTTGGGTTCACTGCCGCAGTCGTTCAAGCCGCGCCTGTCGGGTTTGATGTTGCGCGCACGCTCGTGAAACTCGGCGACCTTGCAGCCGACGCGGCGCGCCAAGGTGCGAAGATTGCGGTGTTTCCGGAAGCGTTCGTATCGGCTTATCCAAAGGGGCTCGATTTTGGCGCGCGGCTCGGTTCGCGCACGCCCGAGGGACGCGAGATGTTTCGCCGCTATTTCGAGAGTGCCATCGATGTGCCGGGACTTGCCACGGAGCAGATCGGGAAGATCGCGAAGGCGAACGGGTCGCAGCTTGTCGTCGGGGTGATCGAACGGGAACTCGGGACGCTCTACTGCACGGCGCTGTTCTTCGGGCCGGACGGCCAGTGCCAAGGCAAGCATCGCAAGTTGATGCCGACTGCGATGGAGCGCTTGATTTGGGGATTCGGCGATGGGTCGACGTTGCCCGTGATCGAGACGCCGCTCGGCCGGGTTGGGGCGGTGATCTGTTGGGAGAATTACATGCCCCTGCTGCGTACCGCGATGTATGCGAAGGGCGTCGAACTCTATTGCGCGCCGACCGTCGATTGCCGGCGGACGTGGGCGCCGTCGATGCGGCACATCGCGATCGAGGGGCGGTGTTTTGTCTTGTCGGCATGTCAGTTTGCGCGGCGCTCAGACTTTCCGGCGGACTATCCATGCGACATCAAGCCGTTGTCGGATGCGGACAACGACGGCGTGCTGATCGACGGCGGCAGCGTGATCGTCGATCCGCTGGGTGAGATTTTGGCCGGGCCGCACTATGACGGCGAGCGCATTCTGACGGCGGAGGTCGACCGCGGCGCCATTGCGCGAGGAAAGTACGACCTCGATGTCGTTGGGCACTATGCGCGTCCGGATGTGTTTCAATTGCATGTCGATGAGCGGGCGAAGGCTGGCGTCGTGCGCGAGACCTGAGCCCAATTCGCTTGACTTGGGTTGTGGCGCGGACCCATGAAGCGCGCTCTTTTCGAGGGACTTTCTGCAGATGAGCGTGACGATCGACGATATCCGGCGCGCGGCCGAGGCGATCAAGGGACAGGTCGAGCGCACGCCGTGTCATCGGTCGCGGACGCTTTCACAGCTGACGGGCGCCGAGGTTTTTCTCAAGTTCGAGAATTTGCAGTTCACCGCCGCGTTCAAGGATCGCGGTTCGCTGAACAAATTGCTTTCGCTGACGCCTGCCGAACGCAAGGCCGGCGTGATCGCGATGTCGGCCGGCAATCACGCGCAGGCGGTTGCCTATCATGCGGCGCGGCTCGGCATCCCGGCCACGATCGTGATGCCGGAGACGGCGCCATTCGTGAAGGTCATGCACACGAAGGAATATGGCGCGCGGATCGTGCAGAAGGGCATGGCGCTTTCCGATTGCGAGCAGACGACGAACGAGATCGCGGCGAAAGAGGGGCTCGTCTTCGTGCACCCTTACGACGACGAAAAAATCATCGCGGGGCAAGGGACGATCGGGCTTGAGATGCTCGAGGATTTTCCGGAGCTCGAGACGATCGTGGTGCCGATCGGCGGCGGGGGCATGATTTCGGGCATTGCCACGGCGGCCAAGGCGTTGAAGCCCTCGATCCGGATCGTTGGGGTGGAAACTGCACTCTATCCCTCGATGCACAACGCCCTTCGCGGCGGCGAGGCGGTCAGCGGCGGGCAGTCGATCGCCGACGGCATTGCGGTCAAGAACGCCGGCGTTATCACGCGCGAGATATGTGCGCGACTGGTCGACGATCTGTTGCGCGTTCCGGAAGAGGTCATCGAACGGGCGATCGCGCTGTTGCTGTCGATCGAAAAGACCGTCGTGGAAGGTGCCGGTGCGACGGGATTTGCCGCGCTGCTTGAGCATCCGGACATGTTCAAGGGCCGCAAGGTCGGCGTCGTGCTCAGCGGCGGCAATATCGATCCACGTCTGCTTGCCAACGTGATCATGCGCGAGTTGCAGCGCGATCGGCGGATCTTGACCATCGCGGTCGAGATCGAAGACCGGCCGGGGATTTTGGCGAAGGTGGCGGCGATCGTCGGCGACGCCGGGGCGAACATCATCGAAGTGGTGCATGACCGGATGCTGACGGACGTGTCCGCGAAGGGCGCTGAGTTGCGCATCAATATGGAAACGCGCGATGCCCGGCATGCCGAGGCTATCTGCCAAGCGGTTCGCGATGCGGGCTTCGTGGTGCGCGTCTTGGGCACGACGGCGCGCGAATAGCGGCTGCTAACGCTCGAACTTCACGCTGAGAACGATCGACGACATCGTCTTTTGCACGCCTTTCAGGCGGCCGATGGCGTCGAGGATGGCGTCGATTTTCGCCGTGGTTTCGGCGGCGACTTCGGCCATCATGTCGA
>JBKJZU010000391.1:0-9615 GCA_046715015.1 Micropepsaceae bacterium | reverse complement strand
CTTCCGCACTATCCGCTGCCGCTCTATCCGGCGATCGCGATGCTGTGCGGCGCGGCGGTCATGGCCGGCGTCCGCGAAAGCCGAAGCTTCCTCGACAACACGCCGGTGAAACTCGGCGCGGTCGCGTGGCTCATGGTGACGTTGGCGCTGATCGGCGCCGCGCTCTTCTATGTGCCGGGACAGTATGGCACGGGTGGCGGCGTCTTCTTGACGATCCTGGCGTTGCCGGTCCTCGGCGCAGCCGGCATCGCGGTGCTGTTTCTGTTACGCGGTGAAGGAGAGAACGCGACGGCCGCAACAGTCGCGACCGGCGCTCTGTTCGCGGCCATCCTGCTCGCAGCCGTCCTACCTCGCCTTGAACAACTGATGCTGAGCCAACGGGCGGCCGACCTCGTCGCACGTTCCGGCGCCAAGCCTGAGAACACGACGGTCGCAGGCTTCAACGAGCCAAGCATCGTCTTCCAAGTCGGCACGAAGGTCGCGCTATCTCCGACTGGCGCCATAGCCGCGGACTTCATCACCAAGCACGCCGACGCGCGCGCGCTCGTTGAAGAGCGCATGGACGCCGAGTTCCAACAGACGCTGCGCAAGCTGAACGTCACCGCCGAGGCGCTCGGCAACGTGAAGGGCTTGAACTACTCGAAGGGCGATCACCTGTCGCTCACGCTCTATCGGCTGCGCAAAACCGGCCCGTGACCGCGCTGACGGAGCGGTTGAAGAACCTTCCGCCGCTAGTGTGGCTTGCGGCGCTTGTCGCTGCCCTAACCGTCTTCCGCTTATTCGTCCTCTGGGCGACGCCGCTGAACTTAGGGCCGGATGAAGCGCAGTACTGGTCGTGGAGCCGAACGCTCGCATTCGGTTATTTCTCGAAGCCGCCGATGATCGCCTGGATCATCGGCGCGACGACCGGCATCTGCGGCGACAGTGAAACCTGCATCCGCGCCGGCGCGCCGTTAATGCACGCGGTCACTGCGTTCCTGATCTTCTTCGCCGGCAAAGCACTCTACGACGAACGCGTGGGCGTTTGGTCCGGCGTCGCCTATGTGCTGATGCCGGGCACGAGCTTCTCCTCGCTCCTCATCACGACCGATGTACCGCTTCTGTTGTTCTGGACGCTCGCGCTCTGGGCGCTCGCCGAGCTTCGCAGCGCGCCTAGCACCAAGTGGGCGATCATCTTCGGTGCAGCGATCGGCCTGGGCCTGCTCTCCAAGTATGCGATGCTCTACTTCGTGCTCGGTTTGGGCTTCGCGCTGCTGCCGACGAAGAACGGGCGTGCGCTCCTCTTCTCGCGAACGGGTGCGATCGCTGCCCTGGCAGCGTTGACAGTGTTTGCGCCCAACATCGTCTGGAACGCGCTCAACAGCTTCGCAACCGTCGGCCACACGGCTGCGAACGCGAATTGGAACTGGGCCAAACTCTTTAACGTTCCCAACACGTTGAGCTTCATCGGTGCGCAGTTTGCGATCGCAGGTCCGATCGCGGGCGGTGTCGTCGCGTGGGGCTTGATCCGCAACTGGCGCGATCGGCGTTACGACAGCGCGGACACTCTTTTGCTCGCGTTGACGCTTCCGATCTTCGCGATCGTGACGCTGCAGGCGTTTATCTCGCGCGCGAACGCGAACTGGGCAGCACCGGCATTCGTTGCACTGACGATACTGTTCACGGCTTGGGCGATGCGCCGAAGCAACACTTTGGCGTTGAAAGCGAACGCGTGTTTGAACTTGAGCATCGCTCTCTTCCTCGGTGCGCTCGCGATCTCGCCCGCATTCGTCGCAGCAATCGGCCAAGAAAACTCGGTGAAGCGCCTACGCGGATGGGACGAAGCAGGTCGCACCATCGTGATGGTCGCGAACTCCGGTCCGTTCGACGCGATCATGAGCGACGATCGCGAAGACATGGCATCGCTCTTCTATTACACGCGCGACAGAAAGCTTCCGTTGCGCATGTGGCCGAGCGAAACGGCGCGAAACGAGTACGAAGTATCGCATCGATTGCACTCAAACGAGACTGCGAACGTGCTTTTCGTCACGCGAAAGACCGATGTGAGCGCCATCACGAATGCATTCGCATCGTCGATGCGCATCGGCACGCTTGAAACGCGACTCGATTCGAAACGAAAGCGCATTTTTTTCCTTTTCGCGCTCAAGGGACCGGTCGATGCGACTCTTTTTCCAAAATTTTCTGATCGTCCGTCTACGGACAATCGCTGATTCGACTCAAATCATCGTTTTGCGCGTGTCGCACGCATGCGCACTGTTCGCGCCAACATCGCAAATGATTAATGCAAAGCGCCGCCAGTCGATAGCTCTCGCGCGGAATAAAAATAGTATCGGAGGCGAGTGACATTTCGCTTGGTCGTGCGATTACGCGCACTCGCCTAGAGAAGAATTGCTCGATTAGATTCTCGTTGTGTGTGTCAATATGCGATTACTTCAGTAACACGCACCACGAATACACACTCGATCACGCGAACGACCATCGCTAATCCATTCTTTACTCACTCGATCTATTTGACGATGAGCGAATCGTGCTGCATGATTCGCGGAGGTTGGGGAAAGCGCTGGCTGCGCGCGACCTTCGGGGAAAGCAGTCGACCAACTGAGGGGCGTCAGAGCTGCCTATGACAGTGCATACCTTCGTGAAGGGCGCCAACACGGCCGCGCACTTAAGGCCTCCGACAAAGCGCAAGGTGATAGAACGAAGTCCGGCTGCCGGCACCGACGCCGGCGTTCAGACTTCTCTTCTCTTTCCTACTCCCGCCTCTGTCACCCTTCCCTCCCCATCCAATTCCGCCGCACCAGCGCGCAAAGCCAACCGCTTCCCGGTCAGTGCTCAAGCCCGCGAGTTCTACAAACGCAATTTCCCGGGCGCGACGCCCGACGATTGGAATGACTGGCGCTGGCAAGCGCGCAGCCGCATCCGCACGCTCGAGCAGCTTGAGCGGATGTTCGACCTCTCGAAGGACGAAAGATCGGCGGCTTTGCGCCATGAAGGCTCGTTACCCGTCGGCATCACACCTTATTATGCAAGCCTGATGGCCCATGCCGATGCGTCGGAGCCGCTCCGCCGCACGCACATCATGGTCAACGATGAATACGTGCGTCTGCCGGGTGAAGAAGACGATCCTCTAGGCGAGGACCACGACACAGTCGCCCCTGGCCTCGTGCACCGCTATCCCGATCGCGTTTTGTTCCTCACGACCGGCTTCTGTTCGACCTATTGCCGCTATTGCACGCGCTCGCGAATGGTCGGAAATCCGGGCGGCGAATACAATTTCTCGACCTCCCAGTGGGAAAAGGCGCTCCAATACCTGGAAGCGCACACAGAGGTTCGCGACGTTCTTCTCTCCGGCGGCGACCCGCTGTCGATCGGCGACGACAAGCTCGATTGGCTGCTCACGCGCCTGCGCAAGATCAAACACATCGAGTTCGTTCGCATCGGTTCCAAGATTCCGGCCGTGCTGCCCATGCGCATCACCCGCGATCTCGTGAAGATGCTCCGGAAGCACCATCCCCTGTGGATGAGTGTCCACTTCACGCACCCGACCGAGATCACACCCGAAACGCGCGAAGCAGCCGCCCGATTGGCCGATGCCGGCATCCCACTGGGCTCACAGACGGTGCTGCTCAAAGACATCAACGACGACGCCACGGTGATGCGCGATCTGATGCACGGTCTGCTCACCATGCGCATCAAGCCTTACTACCTCTATCAGTGCGACCCGATTAAGGGCTCCGGCCACTTCCGGACGCCTGTGCACAAGGGGCTTGAGATCATTCAATCGCTTCGCGGTCACACGACGGGCTATGCCTGCCCGATGTTCGTCGTCGACGCGCCGGGCGGCGGCGGGAAAATCCTGCTGGCCCCCGATGCAGTCGCCGGCCGCAATGGCGACGACCTGCTGCTCAGGAATTTCGAAGGCAAAATCTTCCGCTATCCCGACCCGGGCGGCACGCTTGGGCGCAACAAAGTCGCGCGGGCAGCCGCCGCTGAATAAGCAGCGGCTCCCGGACGATTATTGGATGGCAAGTTAGCCGAGGCCGGATGCACGACGCGCCGCATATCCTGATTCTCATCCCCGAGCTCAAAGAGATCGAGCCCGACGACAACCTTGCGACCATTTCGACGGCGCGCGAGTTGGCCAAGCACTATGACCGCTTGGGCTACTCGAACGCGATCCGCCATTTCGAGTACCTGCCGCAAACGTTCAAGACCGTGGTCGACGAAGAACAGCCCGACTGCGTCTTCAACCTGGTCGAATCCGTCTCTGGGACCAGCCGCCTGATCCACGTACCGCCGATCTATCTCGAAGAACTGCAGATCCGCTACACCGGCTGCCCCGCACACGCGATCGAGCTGTCGAACGACAAGGTCCTGGCGAAACACATCCTGCAACTCCTGAAGGTGCCTACCCCGCGCTGGGGCACGCCGAAGACGCTGCCAGCGGGCGAAGGCGGAACCTGGATCGTCAAGGCTCAGCACGAACACGCCTCCTTTGGTCTCACCCAAGCGAACGTCGTGCAAGGCACGACTGCCGCGATCACGCGCGCCCATGAACTCGCGAAAGAACACAAGATCGAGTGGATGATCGAAGAGTTCGTCGACGGCCGCGAATTCAACGTCTCGATGGTTGAAACCCAAGGCGGCCCGCGCGTTCTGCCCTCGGCCGAAATCGTGTTTCAGAACTACGGCACCGACCTGCACAAGATCATCGACTACCGTGCGAAGTGGGACGACCAGAGCTTCGAGTACCAAAACACGATCCGCCGCGCCGAATTCTCGCCCTCTGACCGCAGACTTCTCAAGGAACTTGAGGACGTCAGCCTGAAGGTTTGGGAAGGTTTCGACCTGCGCGGCTGGGCGCGTGTGGACTTCCGCATCGATGCGGCGAACAACCCGTTCGTGATCGACGTCAACGCGAACCCGGACCTCTCCCTCGACGCAGGCTTCATGGCCGCCGCCGGCCGCGCACAAATCGCCCCGCATGAGGCGATCCGCATGATCACCGACGCCGCAATGATGGCGTGATGACGGCGCCGACGTTCCGTGCGACGCCCCAACCGGACGATCCCGAGGCCGTACGCGAACTCGTAACCGCAACCGGCGTCTTCTCGGGCACCGAAGTCGGTTGGGCGGTCGAGATCGTCGAAACCGCGCTCGCCCGCGGCGCCTCCGCCGGCTACCACTTCCTCTTCGCGGACGGACCCGCGGGTCTCGAAGGCTTCACGTGCTTCGGCCCGATCGACGGCACCGACAACCGCTTCGACCTCTATTGGATCGCGGTCTCGCCCAACGCTCAGGGCAAGGGCCTGGGTCGCAAGCTTCTCGGCGAAACGGTCGTCGCCGCCCGCACCCTCGATGCAACGCACATGTTCATCGACACGTCGACGCGCAACGACTACGCCGCCGCCCGCAAACTCTACGAAGCGCTGGACTTCGCCCACATGGGCACGCTGATCGACTTCTACAGCGACGGCGATGGCAAAGCCCTGTTCGGCCGCAAGCTCTAGACTAGATCGGCTCGACCCCGTCATCCGCGCGCCGCAGCCCAAGCTGCCGTTCGCGCCAAACGATGAAGAGCCCCGATCCGATGACGATGACGGCGCCGAAGTAAACCGCCGGTGCCGGCAACTCGCTGAAGAACAGCCATCCAAGCAGGATCGCCCAAATCATCGCCGCATAGTCGAAATTGGCAAGCGTCGAGGCTTCCGCAAAGCGATAGGAATTCGTCAACAGTAACTGCCCGATCCCACCCAAGATGCCGAGCGTGACGAGCAGCAAAAATTCGCCGCCCGACGGCGTCGTCCAGGCAAACGGCAATGTGCACGCGCTGATCAGCGTGCACGCCAGCTGAAAATAGAACGCGATGACCAGCGCAGGCTCGCTCCCCGACATCAACCGGATGAAGATCATCGTGAACGCGACCAGGAACGCGTTCGTAAAGGCGAGCATGACGCCGGCGGACGCACCCGCGCCGGAAAGGCCATCGCCCAGATGCGGCGAAACCATGATGAGAACGCCCATGAACCCAGCGGCGACCGCGCTCCACCGGTAAAGCCGCACTGTCTCGCCCAAGATAAAGGCGGCAAGCACCACCACGATCAACGGCGAGGCGAAGCTGATCGCCGTGACGTCAGCGATCGGCAAATACATCAACGACGAAAAGTAGGTGAACATGGCAAGCACACCGCTCGTCGCCCGCCGCGCATGCGACCACGGCACCTTGGTCGACAGGTCGCTGATCCGCATGCCGGACACCAGCATCACCACGAGTATCGGTATGAACGCGAACAGCGACCGGAAGAACACGACCTGGCCGACCGGAAACGTTTCGCCGAACCCGCGCGCAATCACCGCCATGAACATGAAGACGAGCGTCGCGCCGACCTTGAGCGCAATGCCGAGAAGCGGGTGGGAAGAGGTCTTGAGATCGACGGCCGTGCGGCTCACAGCCACTTGCGCCAACGGAAGATCACGTACGGAACAACCGCCGAAAGAACGATCGTGAGCAGTGCGAATGCATACCCGTACGGCGACTCAAGTTCCGGCATGTGTTTGAAGTTCATCCCCCAAATGCTCGCGAACAGCGTCGGTGGCAGAAACACCGTCGCAAATACTGAGAGAATGCGAATGATCTGGCTTTGGCCGATATTGACGATGCCGAGTACGGCGTCGAGCAAGAACGTGATCTTGTTCGACAAATACGTCGTGTGATCGGCAAGCGATTGCACGTCCCGGGTCATGGTCTTCACGTGGCCCTTGAAGTCCTTCGTCGCCTTCGTCTCGGTCGCCTGCGTCAGGAACGCGAGCATCCGCCCCATGCTGATCAGGCTTTCGCGCGCTTTCGACGTCAAATCGGCGCGGTTCCCGAGACCGACCAGAATCTTCTGATAGTCGCGCGACGGGCTGTCGCCGTTTTGCTGGAAGACCTGCTTCGACAAGCCATCGACGTCGGCGCCGACTTTCTCCAGAACGTCCGCCGTCCGGTCGAT
Source organism: Micropepsaceae bacterium (assembly GCA_046715015.1). GTDB lineage: Bacteria > Pseudomonadota > Alphaproteobacteria > Micropepsales > Micropepsaceae > SZUA-430. Next base: position 2,623 of record JBKJZU010000391.1, on the reverse strand, counting down.
GATAACCTCTAGCAGCCCGGCCAAGATAAGATCGCCCCGCTGCCACATATTGGTTTGCCGGTCGGCGCGGTTCGCGAACGTATTGAACGGCTGCGGCTCCGAATAGCGCACGGTCAGAAGCCTATCGCCCGCGAGAATAAAGCTAACCCCCTGACACTCCGGCTCCGTGCTTTCGGTTTTCGACAGCACCAGGGCTGTCATGAACGTGGCCCCGTCCTCGTGATAGAGGCGGCTTGAGATTTCGATCTCGTCCATGTCGTCGCGTGTCGGCGGATCGAACCCGAAAGAGGCCTTCACGGCCTCACGCTCTTGCGACGTCGGATCGTAGATATCGACCCAGAGCGACTCCTGCGGAACCACGATGGGCTCAACTGCCTCGCCAGTACACGTCAGGTTGCGCCTCAGGCAATTCTCGCGCAGGCCGAAAGATCGAAGCATGGACGGGCTCTCGAGACGTCAGGGGCAGCGGAATGAGGCAGCGAACGGCGTCAACTTATAACCATGCGCCAACAGCGACCGCCAGTCGATTTCGCCAGAGGAATCAAGGCGCGGCATTGTTACCGTGACGGTACGGGGACACGACGCCAGGGGTGCGGCTTTCGAGTCACGCACCCGACTTACCTCATTGCGTTTACGACCCGAAAACGCTTTAGAGGGCATACGTGGGGCGCACCCGGAAGGCTTAGGGCCCTACTGGCAGTAAGCGGCAACGCGAGGTTTCCAATGGAATTCGGCGATCTATTCAGTTTCGACAAGAAAATCGTGCCCGGCATCATTAAGCCGATGTACTGGATCGGCTTGTTCGCTCTCCCAATCCTCGGGATCATCTATTTCTTGAGCGGATTCGGCAAACTGTTCACCGAAGGCTTCTTCACGGGCCTCTGGGACATGGGCGCGGCGGTCGTATGGGTCGTCATCGGCGTGTTCGCACTGCGCGTTCTGGCCGAACTCTGCCTCGCGATCTTCGACATTCACGACCGCGGCAACCCGCCGCCGCCCGCGCAGTAGTATCAGGCGCGCTCGCTTCAAGCATTTTTGCCGCCTCGGTCCTCACCGGCCGGGGCGGTCTTCTTTTGCCTGCTGTTACGGCAGAGGCTTTGTTGTTTGGCCGCGGTCCGGCAACTCGTTTGACCCACCCGTCGCGCCTTCTCCGCGCTGATGAAAGTAGATCGTCTGCGCAAAAGCGCGGAACGGTGCCGTTCCGAGCGCCAAGTTCCACACCCAATTGGGCGGCGCGAGGTCGAACATCCGCCGGAGCCAAAGTTTCGTGCGAAACCGCGGCGCTTCCCGTGCAAGCGCGTGCGCCGGATGCTCGCCGCCGGCGTTGATCCAGTCGGCCGCAAGCTGTGCCGTCCGCCGCCCAAGGCGCAACGTCTGCACGATCCCCCCACCCGTGAGCGGCGACACGTGACCCGCTGCATCGCCGACCAGCATCACACGCCCCACATGCGTGCGCGCGAGCGTCGCGCCGGCGGGAATGAGCCCGCTGCGGCGCGCCACGATCCGCCGCTCGGGCAAGCCCAACCGCTTGCGGTAAACTTCCAGGAACGCGCGTGCGTCGGGCCTGAAGCCATGGCGTGCCGCCAGCCCCACCTGCGTGACGCCGACGCTCGGCACCGCCCATGCGATGTAGCCGGGTGCAAGCTCGCTATCGAGGAAGCAATGCAAGAACCGCCCGTCGAGCGCGGGCTCCGGCTCCAACTCGAATTCGACACCGCCGAGGAAGCGCCGGTTGGCGTCGAGCCCAACTGCACGCGCCACCGCCGACGTCGCCCCGTCCGCCCCAATCAGAAGCCGCGCGGATAGCCCAAGTTCGGGCAACGTCACCGCATCGTCGTCTTGCTCGGCCCGCTTGAACGCCGCGCCAAGCATCACCTCGGCACCGGCGCGCGTCGCTTCATCCGCCATCCAGCGCAGCAAGTTCGGCGTGTCGGTCGTGAGGAAGTAATACCCGGCCGACGAGTGGTCCGTGAACTTGCCGTTCGGCGCGTAAAGCCTCACCCCGCGCACGAGCCGCGTGAGGTGCGACGGAACATCCATCTCCTCCGCCGCTTCCTTGACGAGGATGCCGGTCGTCCGCACGCGCTCGCCGGGATCGCGCTTGCGCTCGATTACCGCGACCTTCAGCCCGCGCAGCGCCGCCGTGCGCGCACACGCTAGCCCCGCAAAACTGCCGCCGACAATGATCAGATCATAGCGGCGCAATCCGCTACTTGCCCTTCGGCTTCTTCTTAGCTGGTGCTTTCTTCGCTTTCGGCAACGGCGCGCCGAACTGCCAAGAGTGGCCGAAGGGATCGGTGATGACGCCGAAACGGTCGCCCCAGAACTGATCGGCCGCGGGCATCTTGATTTTCGCGCCTGCCTTTTGCGCACGCGCCATCCACTGGTCGACTTCCTTTGGCATTTTCAGTTGAATGAACATGCCGACCGGCGTGCCGCCATAGCTTAGGGGCGTGCTGCTCTTGCCGCCCGAATGCTCCGGAAAGTCGTCCGAAAGATAGACGAAGTGTCCGTTGATCTCGAGCTGCGCGTGCATCAAGCGCTTCCCGTCGTCGGCGAGCATCTTCATGATTTCCTTCGCGCCCAATCCCTTCTTGTAGAAGGCGATGGCGCCCTTCCCGTC
>JBKJZU010000390.1:0-4036 GCA_046715015.1 Micropepsaceae bacterium | reverse complement strand
CGCGGGAGTTTCGCGTGCGAAGCGCGTGTGCTTTCTCGCGCGGCGATGATTGAGGACAATTTTTTTTGCCGCGCATTTTTCGCGGAATCATCCGCGCAACGTTTCGAATTTGCGCCACGTTCAGTGTGCGGAGTTTTTATCGGTCGTTCGCGGTGCGATTTCTCTCGTTGACTTAGGGTTCCGCATGCGCGAAGTTTTCGTGTCAATTGAGTGACGCAGCCCCCGCACGGCGTTCTTCGTGCAGAATCGCCCCCAGGACCCCGGTTCACCCCCGGACGAGACGGACGCAAGAACGATGACAGAAACCACGCACGCTCGCAGCCACCTTTTGCAGAGAAGCGTGCGAGCGTCGACGTCGTAGTTCTGGCGCGCCTCTAAGCCTAGTTCACCTTTTTCAAGGGAGTTCGCGGACCGATTCACCGCGCACGGCTTAGTGCGCGCTCGCAGTGCCTTTTGTTTGTTACGCGTTGCAACGAGACAAAAAAACGAGGGAGCATCAACCCATGCACGTCTTACAACCAACCTTTACCGAAGCTAGCCCGACCGAATTTTGGCCGCGCGTGCTTGGCGTTCTGCACGCCGAATTGGGCGAGCACCGCTATAGAATGTGGATCACGCCGCTCAGCTTGAAGTCGGCCGATCAGGACCGCGTCGTGTTGCACTGTGCGACGCCGTTCCACCATGCGAACGTTCAGGAGAAATTCGGCGACCGGATTAGCGCGCTGATTGCGCAGTTTTCGCGGATCGAGCGGCCGGTGGACTTTGTGCTCGACCGGCCCGCGCCGCGCCCGCGCGATCCGCAGGCGCTTTTCGACGGCTCAATGCCCGCGCCCGTAGTGCCCGCGAAGCGGACGACCGTCGATTTTGTGAAGCGGCATGTCGCCGAACAGTACGGCGTCACCTTGAGCGACCTTGAGTCGAAGAGCCGCAAGCGCGAGGTGGTTCGGCCGCGTCAGATCGCGATGTACATCGCGCGCAAGCTGACCGATCAGTCCTACCCGCAGATTGCGCGCCGGTTCTCGCGCGATCACAGCACAATTCTTCACGGCGACAAGCTCATCGAAAAAATGGTCGCCGAAAATCCAGTATTCGCGGCGGAGGTCGACGCTCTCCTGCGCTCTATCCGCGACAGCAATCCGGGCTAGAATAACAACAATTGCGCTTGGATCGCGCGGTGGTCCGCTCTCGATGGGGCGGGCTGCCGCGTCTGCGCGCGTGCTAAGGTGGCGGTGAGGAGCGCTTTCATGGACTTAGCTATCGACCGTGCCGCGATTGCGGCTTGTGCGCCGCGCATCGCACCTTACGTGCGGCGAACGCCCGTGCTCGATGCCGGCCACGTCGGTGCGGCGCAGGTTTCGCTGAAGCTCGAGTATTTGCAGCATGCGGGGTCGTTCAAGGCGCGCGGCGCGTTTGCGAATTTGACGATGCGCGAGGTGCCGAAGGCCGGCGTGGTCGCTGCGTCGGGCGGCAATCACGGGGCGGCGGTCGCCTATGCGGCGCAGACGTTTGGCGTGCCTGCGAAGATTTTCGTGCCGCAGATTTCGTCGCCGGCGAAGGTCGAGCGCATTCGCAGCTACGGCGCGGATCTCGTCGTCGGTGGGGCGGCGTATGCCGACGCGCTTGCCGCCAGCGAGGCTTGGGCAGCCGAGAGTGGGGCGATGCGCGTGCACGCGTTTGATCAACGTGAAACGCTGCTTGGAGCGGGAACCCTCGGACTTGAGGTCGAGGAGCAGACGGCGGGGGTCGAGACCGTGATCGTCGCCGTAGGCGGCGGCGGACTCGTTGGTGGGGTTGCCGCGGCGTTGGCCAAGCGTGTGCGCGTCATCGGCGTGGAGCCTGAAGGTTGCCCTACCCTGCACCGTGCGCTGGCGGCGGGGAAGCCCGTCGATGCGCCGGTCGGCGGCATAGCGGCAGATTCGCTCGGTGCGCGCCGGGTGGGCGAATTGATGTTCCCGATCGCGCAAGCGCATGTGGCCGGTGTCGTGCTCGTCGGCGACGACGATATCCGCGCGGCGCAGCGGATGCTTTGGGCGTCATATCGGATTGTCGCAGAGCCCGGAGGCGCCGCCGCCTTCGCGGCGGTCGCTTCCGGACGCTATGCCGCGCGCGCCGGCGAGCGAATAACGGTCGTGGTCAGCGGTGCGAACACGACGGCGGTGTCGTTCGACCCTTGAGTGATGTAGCCTATCTGCGCACCGGTTGAGGTTACATGTCGGACGAAATCTATCGTGAAGAGTTTCGCGCTCGCGTTCTGAGCGGGCGGCCGCGTTCGATCTTGGAGGTCGGCGCTGGAACCGGCGCATTCCTGAAGTCGGTTGCGGGCCAGGCCGGGCGGATTACGGGGCTCGACCCCGACCCGGAGAACATCACACGGCTTCGTCTCGACGGGTTTGACGCCGTCGAAGGCTCGGCAGAGCGGCTTCCGTTTGCGGACGGCGAATTCGACGTGGTCGTGTTTTCGTACACGCCGCATCACGTGAACGACTGGACGGCGGCGCTGCACGAGGCGATGCGCGTCGCGCGCAACGGAATCGAGATCCTGGATGTGTGGTACGATGAGACAATCGCCGATCAACGCACGTCGCACGCGCTCGACAGTTGGTCGAAGGCGATCGACCGGCGCACCGGCATGGTGCACAACGACACGCTGCCGCCCGGCGCGATGCTGGGGCCGGTGCTGACGTGGCGCGACGTGACCTACGACTATATGTGCCGTCGCATCGCCTCACCGCTCGCGATCGACGAGACGGTGCAACACTGCCGAGACCAGCTCGCCAAGGTGGGCAACGACGCCGCGTTGACGCGCGAACTCGACGAGTTGATCGCCGCCGGCCGCCGCGACGGCATGTCGGAAGAAGGCGCGATCATGTTGACGATCGAGAAGCAGCGCTGAGCTTTCACACTACGCAGCGGCGCTCTTCCTGAAGGCCAACCCCACGCCTGCAAGCACGAACCACGCGCCTTGCAGAAGGACGACCAAGCCCATGCCGTGCACGTTCAAGGTCAGCGTGCCGGAGGCGAGCCAAACGAAAACGCCGATGCCGACGAGGAATCCCACGATCTGAACGATGATCGCGAGTGGACCGCGGTCCGGCCACGCGAGCGCGTAGAGCGTTATCGCGCCTGAGAACAGTGCAACATGCACGGTCGCGAAGGATTGGTTCAGGTACCATTCGAGCCGCAACAAGCCGTGCAGGAGGTCCTTGTCGGCGGATGGTGCCATGGTTGCTTCGATCAGGCGTGGCGCCACGAGACCGCTCATGGTGGCAGCGAGCATCACGGCGAGCGCGCCGAAAAGATAGAAGAAGAACGCGAGCGCCGGCGCTGGCTTGGCAAAGCCGATGCTGCGGGACAGCGCGAACATACCGAAGGTGAGAACCGGCGCCGCCGCGATTGCGACACCGTGCACGACGATGCCGAGCAGGATGACGTTCTTCGCATCGGCGTTGTGCGGGACACCTGCCGGGTGCAGCGCCATAACGCCAAGCATTGCCAACGTTCCTCCGATCAGCGCCACAGCGCCCGCACGTTCAAGTGTCATGCTGCCCCTCCGTTGGCCGATAGCCGCGCGGGTGATAGAAGGGCATCGGCGACGCGCCTAGCCTTCAGTGCGCGTTCGGAGACAAAGAGCGGGTCGGTGTCCAACAAAACGCCGCAAAAACGGCGACAGCAAGCGAATGTCGACAAGCGCGCGTTGCGCACGCGAGGGGCGTTGGCGCGCGCGCTCATGACGCTCGCACCGAAGGACGGCATCGATGCTCTGCAGGTGCGGAAGCTTGCGGCTGCAGCGGGCGTCGGGAGGTCGACGTTCTATAAGCACTATGCGGACAAGGACGACTTTTTCATCAAGTCCTTCGCCGGGATGGTTGCGGCGATGGATGCCAAAGCACGCGAGACGCGGCGCGACTACGACACGATGCTGCCTGCGCTTGAGGTGTTTCGGCATGTCGAAGACGCGCGCGCGTTCGCGCTGTCGCTCGCTACGTCAGGGCAGTTCGCGCGGACAATGGCAGCGCGCGAGGATGTCCTGAAGGAC
>JBKJZU010000389.1:0-2554 GCA_046715015.1 Micropepsaceae bacterium | reverse complement strand
AGTGTGGCAGCCGGCATGATAACCGCAGCGACGACGGCTTCGGCCGAACCGCCGAGCTATCCGCTCCTCTGCCGCGGTGGCGGCACAATGAAGATTATGGTCAATCACGACGTCGACGGCGCAGGTCGCCCTGGCGCCACCGCGATGACGATCTTCTTCCGCGCAGCAGGCGTCGCCGGCAGCGTGACGCCGCCACCTCAAGGTCACTGCGTGTGGATGGACCGCACGTTCCGCCCGGGCGAACCTGAGAACATGTGGATCCGCTCGCCGAACATAGAGTTCGCGTTCCAGGTCACGGGCAATGGCCGCGTCGTCTACGACACCACCGGCGCCCGCGTGAACGTCGAAGGCGCGCACATCTCGCCGGAGGCGCAAGCTTGGGACTCGGTCGTCAAAGCCGTGATGAACCGTCAACTCTTCACCGTGCAGGTCTACAACGAAAGCGGCCGCACAATGGTGATCACCCGCATCGGGCCGTAACACGCCACGAAAAGCGGGGAGGAGAGCGGCGCGGAAGAGTCCACGACTTCCGCGCCGTGTCATTTTCGAACGGCGCGTCACATCGCCTCCGCACCGCGGCTGATTGCAACCACGCCGGTGCGCGAGACTTCGACCAGCCCGAGCGGCTTCATCAAATCGACGAACGCGTCGATCTTTTCCTGGCTGCCGGTCAGTTCGAACACAAAGCTCGAATGCGTCGTGTCGAGGATACGCGCGCGAAACACTTCCGAAAGCCGCATCGCCTCGACCCGCTTCTCGCCGGCGCCCGCGACCTTGATCAGCGCCATTTCGCGCTCGATCCCGGGTGTCTCCGTGCTCAGGTCCACGACCTTGTGCACCGGCACCAACCGTTCGAGCTGATGACGGATCTGTTCCAAGACCTCCGGCGTGCCCGAGGTCACGATCGTGATCCGCGACGTGTGGTCGAGGTGATCGACCTCTGCCACCGTCAAGCTCTCGATGTTGTAGCCGCGTCCGGAAAATAGCCCGATCACGCGCGCCAGAACGCCGGCCTCGTTGTCGACCAAGACCGACAGCGTCGTGCGAATTTCCTTCGCCTTCGTGTCGACCAGAAAGTAGGCGGAACCCGGTTGCTTCGACATCAGACCAACACCTTGCCCGCTTCGCTGACCGTCGGATCGTTCGCCGCGTCGCCCAGGATCATCTCGTTGTGCGCTGCACCTGAGGGGATCATCGGGAAGCAGTTTTCGTGCTGATCGACGACGCAGTCGAACAGCACCGGACGATTGACGGAAATCATGTCCTTGATCTTGTCGTCAAGCTCGTCCGGCTTCGTCGCGCGTATGCCGACGGCGCCGTAGGCCTCGGCCAGCTTCACGAAGTCGGGCAACGCCTCGGAATAGGAATGCGAATACCGTCCGCCGTGCAGCAGCTGCTGCCACTGCCGGACCATGCCCATGTACCTGTTATTCAAGATGAAAATCTTGATCGGCAGATCGAACTGCACCGCTGTTGACAACTCCTGCATCGTCATCTGCACGCTGGCCTCGCCCGCGATATCGATGACGAGCGATCCCTTGTGCGCGACCTGAATGCCGACCGCGGCCGGCAGCCCATATCCCATCGTGCCCAAACCGCCGGACGTCATCCACCGGTTCGGCTCTTCGAAGCGGTAGAACTGCGCCGCCCACATCTGATGCTGCCCGACCTCGGTCGAGATGTACGTATCGCGCCCCTTGGTCAGTTCATAGAGCCGCTCGATCGCGTATTGCGGCTTGATCACGTCGTGCGACTGTTTGTAGGCGAGGCAGTTGCGCGCTCGCCAGCCGTCGACCTGCATCGTCCAGGCGCTGATCGCACTGCGATCCGGCTTCAGCTGCTTGGCTTTCCAAAGCCGGATCATGTCCTCGAGCACGAACGCGCAATCGCCGACGATGCCAAGGTCCGCGCGCACGCTCTTGTTGATCGACGACGGATCGATGTCGATGTGGATCTTCTTCGAGTTCGGCGAGAACGCATCGATCCGCCCAGTCACGCGGTCGTCGAAGCGCGACCCGATCGCGATCATGAGATCGCAACCGTGCATCGCCATATTGGCCTCGTACGTCCCGTGCATGCCGAGCATACCGAGCCACTGCTTGTCGGAAGCCGGATAGGCACCCAAGCCCATAAACGTCGAGGTGATCGGATACCCGGTCGTGCGCACGAACACCCGCAACAGCAGCGTCGCAAGCGGCCCTGAATTGATTACCCCGCCGCCCGTGTAAAACACCGGCCGCTTCGCCGCCGCGATCATCTCGACCGCCTGCTCGATCTTCTTGAGGTCGCCCTTCACGCGCGGCTGATAGGTTTTGTGCTTGATGTTCGAGGGGCCCACGTAAGGCGCGCGTTTGAACTGCACGTCCTTCGGGATGTCGATCACAACCGGCCCGGGCCGCCCCGTTGTCGCGATGTAAAATGCTTCATGCATGATGCGCGGCAGATCGCGCACGTCGCGCACGAGCCAATTGTGCTTCGTGCACGGCCGCGTGATGCCAACCGTGTCGGCCTCCTGAAACGCATCCATGCCGATCAAATGCGTGGGCACCTGGCC
>JBKJZU010000388.1:0-3941 GCA_046715015.1 Micropepsaceae bacterium | reverse complement strand
ACGCCGATGGTCGTCGGTTATAAGGTCGGGCAGGTGACCGCGGCGATCGCCCGCCGCATGATCAAGGTCCCCTACATCACACTCGTCAATTTGATCCTGAACCGCGAAGCGATCCCGGAATTCGTGCAGGAAGAATGCACGCCGGAGAATCTGTCCGCTGAACTGACCAAGCTGCTGACGAACCCGTCCGCCCGCGTCGCCCAAGTCACCGCATCGGCGGAAGCGGTCAAGGCGCTTGGTCATGGCGCCGAGAAGCCGAGCGTGCGGGCCGCACGTGCCGTCCTGAAGCTGTTGGACGAGCCCAAGAAGAAAGCGGCGCCCAAAGGCGCCGCCCAAACCTACCGCTTGTGGACCGCCACGTAGTCGCGCTTCGGCGCGCCGATGTAAAGCTGACGTGGCCGCCCGATCTTCTGACTGGGGTCCTCAATCATCTCGGCCCACTGCGCAATCCAACCCACGGTCCGCGCGAGCGCGAACAACGCCGTGAACATAGATGTCGGGAAGCCAAGCGCCTTCAGCGTAATGCCCGAATAGAAGTCGATATTCGGATAGAGCTTCTTCTCGACGAAGTATGGGTCGTTGAGCGCGATCTTCTCGAGCTCCATCGCGACCTGTAGCAGCGGGTCGTTGCGGATGCCGAGTTCGTCCAGCACTTCGTGACAGGTGTGCTGCATCACCTTCGCGCGTGGGTCGTAGTTCTTGTAGACCCGGTGTCCGAAGCCCATCAGGCGGAAGCCTGAGTTCTTATCCTTCGCGCGCGCCACATATTCCGGGATCCGGCTGACGCTGCCGATTTCTTCCAGCATTTTGAGCGCGGCTTCGTTGGCGCCGCCGTGCGCGGGACCCCAGAGACAAGCGATGCCGGCCGCAATGCACGCGAACGGGTTCGCGCCCGAAGAGCCCGCCAACCGCACGGTCGACGTCGACGCGTTCTGCTCGTGATCGGCGTGCAGAGTGAAGATGCGATCGAGCGCCCGCGCCAGCACGGGGTTCGGCTTATAGTCTTCCGCCGGCACCGCAAAACACATCCGCAAAAAGTTCTCGGAATAGTTCAGGTCGTTGCGCGGATAGATGAAGGGTTGGCCGATCGAGTATTTGTACGCCATGGCGGCGATCGTGGGCATCTTGGCGATCATGCGATGGCTTGCAATCGTGCGCTGCATCGGATCGTTGATGTCGGTCGAGTCGTGGTAAAACGCGGAGAGTGCGCCGACCACGCCGCACATCACCGCCATCGGATGCGCGTCACGGCGGAAGCCGCGGAAGAACTGGCTGATCTGCTCGTGCACCATCGTGTGGCGCGTGATGGCGTTGCGGAATGTCTTGAGCTGATCGCCGGTCGGTAGCTCGCCGTGCAGCAGCAAGTAGCAGACCTCGACGAAGTCGCTTTGCTCTGCCAGCTGCTCGATCGGATAGCCGCGATAGAGCAGCACACCCTCGTCGCCATCGATATACGTAATCGCGCTTTCGCAGCTTGCGGTCGACGTGAAGCCGGGGTCGTAAGTGAACACATCGCCTTCCGGGTAGAGCTTGCGAACGTCGATGACGTCGGGTCCGATCGTGCCGCGCGAGATCGGAAGCTGGATGCTTTTGTTGCCAACGACGACGGTGGCCGAGCCGCCAGACTTCGAAGCGAAGGGGGGCTTGGGCATGATGACCTCCTGAGATGCAATGGCGCGATGGACCCGGAGGTACTCCCTTCCATTGTGCGCCGCAATATTTTCCAACCCGTTTAAGCAGAAAATGGCGGAAAAAGCCAATTGGTGGGGCTTGGCCGACGGTGGACTAGGCCTGCGCTTGGTCCGCGATCCGGGCCAGAGATTCCGCTCGCCCCAGCACCACCAAGACGTCAAAGATGCCCGGTGACGTGCTTCGGCCGGTGAGCGCAGCCCGGAGCGGTTGGGCGACGGCACCGAGCTTGAGACCCTTCTGCTCCACGAACGCCCGGGTGGCGGCATCGAGCGCCGGCGCCGTCCAATCTGCCGTCGCCTCAAACGCCTTCGCCACGCCGCGCAGAATTTCCCGAGCCTCGGGTGTGATCAGTTTCGTCGCCTTGTCGTCAAGGGCGAGCGGCCGTTGTACCAGAAGGTACTGAGCGCCGTCCGCAAGTTCGACCAAGGTCTTCGCGCGCTCTTTCAGACCAGGCATCGCGGCGATCAGCTTTGCACGAAGGTCGGGCGCCACGGCCCCCTTTGCCGACAGCAGAGCCAATGTCCCTTCCGCAAGCATCGCATCGCTCGCGCTGCGCATATAGTGCCCGTTCAAATTGTCGAGCTTCTTGAAATCGACGCGCGCCGGGCTTCGCCCGATGTTGTCGAGATTGAACCACTCGATCGCTTGCTCGGTCGAAATGGTCTCGTCGTCGCCGTGGCTCCAGCCGAGCCGCAGCAGATAGTTCCGCATCGCCTCCGGCAGATAACCCAGATCCTTGTACTCGTGGATGCCAAGCGCGCCGTGCCGTTTCGAGAGCTTCTGCCCGTCCTCGCCGTGTAACAACGGCAGATGCGCATAAATCGGCACCGGCCAGCCCATCGCATCAATGATTTGCCGCTGGCGCGCCGCATTCGTCAGATGGTCGTCGCCGCGGATGACGTGCGTCACGCTCATGTCGAAGTCATCGACAACGACCGACAGCATGTAGGTTGGCGTGCCATCCGAGCGCAGCAAGATGAAATCGTCCAGTACGTCGTTGCCGAAACGAACGTCGCCCTGAACCTTGTCTTGAATGATCGTCTCGCCCGACTGCGGCGCCTTGATGCGAACGACCGGCGGCACGTTGGGCTTGGCATCCTTGGCGGTCTTGTCGCGCCAGCGACCGTCATAGCGGATCGGCTTGCCCTCCTTGCGCTGCTGCTCGCGCATAGCCTCCAGCTCCTCGGGCGAGGCATAGCAATGGTAGGCCTGGCCCTGCGCGAGCAGCTGCTTGGCCACCTCGGCGTGCCGTTCGGCCCGCGCAAATTGGTGGACCACCTCGCTGTCCCAATTTAGCCCCAACCACCCCATACCCTCGATGATGGCGTCGATCGCGGCTGGGGTCGAACGTTGACGGTCCGTGTCTTCAATGCGCAGCCGGAACGTGCCACCCGTGTGGCGCGCGTAGAGCCAATTGAACAGCGCCGTTCGGGCGCCGCCGATGTGAAGATAGCCGGTAGGGGAGGGCGCAAAGCGCGTGACGATGGTCATGACTCGGTTGAACTTAGGTTCCAATTTGGTCTTGCGAAATCCGCGGGGCGGCAACTCACCGCGTCCGTCTAGCACGGGGAAACGCCCTTGGGCGAGGCCGTGAACCAAGCCGAAACGCTGCGGCGATACCATTGGCGCGACGCGGTTTCGCTCGCCCGTCGCGCGGTGCTTTCGCTGCCTGAACTAGTCGCGACCGGATGGCGCACCGACGCTTTGCGCCGTGGCCTGTTCGTGCCAGCTCTGTTCGGTGCAGGGGTTGGCCTCTACTTCGCCTTGCCGTTCGAACCGCCGCTCGCGGTTGCGCTCGCAGCCCCGGTTGCCGCCGCCGCTTGGCTGCTAGCCGCCTTCGCGAGCAGCGAAACACCGCGCGTGATTCTTGCGTGCATTGCAGCCGCGGCTGTTGGTCTGACATTCGCGATCGTTCGTACGCACACGCTAGACACGGTGCAGCTCACAGCGGAAACGCGCATGCTGACGATCACTGCGCGCGTCGAACGCTCCGAACCAGCTGACAGGGGACGCGTACGGTTGTGGCTGAGCATCTTCAAAACAACGCCATCGCTGCCGGAAACGCCGCAGCGTGTTCGCGTCTCTATCACCAAGATGCTGGAACCCATCGCGCCAGGCGACTGGATCGAGCTTCGCGCCCGGCTTCGACCGCTGCCCGAACCTGTCGCCCCTGGAGCCTTCGACTTCGGCCGCAAACTTTGGTTCGAAGGGCTGGGTGCCGTCGGCTTCTCCATTTCACCGGCGAAGCG
>JBKJZU010000387.1:0-3720 GCA_046715015.1 Micropepsaceae bacterium | reverse complement strand
CGGCATCGGAGCCGGCGCCTGGCTCGGTGAGGCAATAGCTGGCGAAGCCGGTCATGTCGGCGAGGCCGGGCAGGAACCGCCGTCGTAGTCCGTCATGTCCATAGGCGTCGATCATCCACGACGCCATGTTGTGAATGGAGATGTAGGCCGCGGTCGACGTACATCCGGCCGACAGCTCCTCGAAGATCAATGCCGCATCGAACCGCGTCAGCTCCGACCCGCCGACATCGCCCTTCACATAGATGCCCGCAAACCCTAACGCGGCAGCCTCGCGCATTGTGGGCACGGGGAAAATCTCCTCCTCGTCCCACTTCGCCGCGAAGGGCGCGAGCTGCGCGGTCGAAAAGTCGCGCGCCGTCTTTTGAATGAGACGTTGGTCTTCACTGAGTTCGAAGGACATGCAGCCTTCCCCTTAACCTTGCGGGGGTGATACGAAGGGGCCAAGAGACTGTCAACGAACGGCCGGCCATGACCTCCGACGCCCCGCGTTTTCCTGCCACCCGGATGCGCCGTTTGCGGCGCACCGAATGGTCGCGGCGTCTGGTGGCCGAAAGCACATTGACGCCCGCCGATCTCATTTGGCCGATCTTCCTCGTCGACGGCACGAACAAGCGCGAACCGATCGCTTCCATGCCGGGCGTTGATCGCCTGTCCGTCGACCTGGTGCCCGCAGCAGCCGAGGAGGCGCACAGGCTCGGCATACCCGTTATCGCGCTCTTCCCCTACACCGACCCCGCGAAGAAGACCGATGACGGCCGCGAAGCCTTGAGCCCCGACAATCTCGTCTGCCGTGCCGCCCGCGCGATCAAGACCGCGCAGATCGACATCGGCGTGCTCTGCGATGTAGCGCTCGATCCCTATACGAGCCACGGCCACGACGGCCTGGTCAAAGACGGCATCATCTTGAACGACGAGACCGTCGAAGTGCTCGTGGCGCAAACGCTGAACCAAGTGCGCGCCGGTTGCGATATCATCGCACCATCCGACATGATGGACGGCCGCATCGGCGCCATACGCAACGCGCTCGAACGCGAAGGTCACAAGGATACGCTCATCATGGCCTACGCCGCGAAGTACGCATCGGCGTTCTACGGCCCCTTCCGCGATGCGGTCGGATCATCGAAGGCGCTGAAAGGCGACAAACGCACCTACCAAATGAACCCCGCGAACGGCGACGAAGCCCTCCGCGAAGTGGCCCTCGACATCGCCGAAGGCGCCGACATGGTGATGGTGAAACCCGGCCTCCCCTATCTCGACATCGTTCGGCGCGTGAAGGAGACGTTCGGCGTGCCCACCTTCGCCTATCAAGTGTCCGGCGAATATTCGATGATCATGGCCGCAGGCGAACGCGGATGGATCGACGCCGACCGCGCCATCCTCGAAAGCCTGACGGCGTTCAAACGCGCTGGCGCCGACGGCGTGCTCAGCTACTTCGCCCCCCGCGCAGCACGCCTCATAGCGGCACAGCGCTAGCCAAGTCCTAGGGACCACGCGCTTTCCTGATGCAATTTTCTCACGGTTTCTGCGAATTTTTCGTGACGCCGTCGCCTCAGTAACGAGCGTTGCACAATTTTTCGCTAGGCTGCCGGCCCTTCACATTTCAAAATCCGCAATGGGGCTCGGATGGCATTCTTCAAGCGCAAGCAGGCAGCGGTCGACACGTTCGTTTTCCCGCCGAGCCCAGCTCTCGTTCCCGAAGGCCTGACGAAGGCGACACCCAAATACCGCCGTCACGCGACGCTGGCCATGCTCAGCCTCGGCGGCTTCATGCTGGTCTACCTTTCGCTGATGTCTTGGTTCGCCTGGACCTCGTACAAGATCCTTTCGGGACTGGAAAACTTCGAGAAAGATCAATTGTTCGTCGCGGTCGCCGGCGCTTGTGCAGGCTTTCTCGCGCTCTTCATGGCCAAGGGCCTCGTCTTCTTCCAGAAGGGCGGCGCCTCGGAAGACATGGAACTGAAGCCGAAGGAGCACCCGCGCGTCTTCAAATTCCTGCACGCGATCGCCGATGAAACCGGCGCGCCGAAACCGCACCGCGTGTTCCTGTCCCCGCGCGTCAACGCGTCGGTATCCTACGACCTTTCGTTCATCAATCTTATTTTCCCGTCGAGGAAGAACCTCGAAATCGGCTTCGGCCTCGTCAACGTACTGACGCTGAGCGAACTCAAAGCCGTACTCGCGCACGAGTTCGGTCACTTCGCGCAAAAGACGATGGCCGTCGGCCGCTGGGTCTACATCGCCCAGCAGATCGCCACCCAAATCGTCAACAAGCGCGACGCGCTTGACAAGTTCCTGGTCGGCCTCAGCCACTTCGACTTTCGCGTCGCGTGGATCGGCTGGATCCTGCAGTTCGTCGTCTGGTCGATCCGCTCGCTGACCGACACGCTTCTCACCGGCGTGATCTTGGCGCAGCGTGCACTGTCACGCGAGAGGGAGTTCCAAGCCGACTTGGTTTCCGTGTCGGCGACGGGCAGCGAAGCCCTCATCAACGCCCTGCACAAACTGAGCGGCGCCGACGACGCACTCGACCGCGCTTTCGGCTTTGCCAACACCGAATACGCGAACAAAACGCCGGTGAAGGACGTGTTTGCGGTGCAGACCCGCGTCCTTGAGCACATGCGCTCGATCTACAATGACCCGTATTACGGCGCCGCTCCTGCTCCAGCGACTGAGGCGCCCGAACTTCATCGCGTATTCAAGTCCGACATGGCGGCCCCGCCGCGCATGTGGGCGACCCACCCGGCGAACGCCGACCGCGAAGAAAATGCGAAAATCGTCTTCGTGCGCTGCGAGGCCGACAATCGTAGCGCCTGGGAGCTGTTCCCCGATGCGCCCGCACTGCGCGAGAAGATGACGGCCCACGTGTTCGCACCGCTTCCCGACGCGAAGGAACCGGCGCCCGCCCCGGTACCGCTCGAAGAGTCGCTCGCCCGGCTCGACGCCAACTATTCCAGCATCACCATCTCCAAGCGTTATCGCGGCGCGTATCTCGGCCGCGCACTGACCCGCAGCTTCAAGAACCCCGCCGACATGTACAGCGAAGCACCGGCCGGCAATCTCGCTGCCCGCATAGGCGCGCTATATCCGCAAACGCTCGGCGACGCGCTGGAAAAGCTGCGCGAACTGTTCGACGAGAAGAACACCTTCGAAGGCCTGCAAAAGGGCTACTTGAAAGCGCCGGGCGGCGTCGTGCGCTGGCGCGGGGAAGAAGTTCCCCCGCGCCAACTGCCGAAAATTCTGAAATCCCTGGATGGCGAGATCAATCCGCTCAAGGCCGACATCGCCAGCCACGACCGCGAAGTGCGTAGCGTCCACCTCGCCGCAGCCCGAACACTGGGAGACGGCTGGGACAGGTATCTCATAGGCCTCGCCACGCTTATCCACTACGCCGAGCACACGCACGCAGACCTTGTCGACCTGCAGGGCGTATTCCACAACGTCTTCGCCGTCGTCACCGCCGACCGGAAAGTCAGCAAGAAAGAAATGAAACGCCTGATTGCGGCCGCAAACGACCTGCACCGCGCGCTCGAAGGCGTTCACAAGCACGGGTTCGCACTCGCCCTCGACGATCGCACGGCAAAACGCGCGGAGATTACCAGCTACAAAGAAGCCTTGGGCGAATTCAAACTGCCCCCGGCGAGCGACGAAAACATCAGCGACTGGCTGAACGTGATCGACGGTTGGGTAAACGCGGCCACGGGCTTGCTGATGTCGGTGCGC
>JBKJZU010000386.1:0-6531 GCA_046715015.1 Micropepsaceae bacterium | reverse complement strand
GCGGTTACTATCGCGCCGGCTTCGCGCCGGCGGCACTTTCACAGTTCAACGAGCTGAAACTGCTCCCGTCGTGCGATCGTTCCAGCTACGAAGATTGTTTCGACGGTAAGCACAGTGGCTGCACATTCGCCTTTTACGAAGGCCACCTGGAACAGCGCATTCGAACGAAGAACGGCAGTCGCTGGGTCACAGTCTTCCGCGGTCAGCTGATTCGCATCGCGTTCCCGAAGAAGTTCCTGGGCACGACCATCGTCAAGCGCGACGCCGGTCTATTCAATTTCATGCAGCGTTGGATGACGGGCTTGCAACGCGTGGGCCTGGGCGACAGCCGTCTTGAGAAGGCGTTCGAGGTCTATTCGAACGACCAGGTCGAGGCGCGCTATCTCATTCATCCCGTCTTTATGGAACGGCTGCTGGAGTTGGAGACCCGCTTCAAGGGCAAGGACTTGCGGGGCGCCTTCGTCGATGGCGATCTGCTGGTTGCCATCGAAGGTGGCGACAAGTTCGAGGTGGGCACGATGTTCGCCCGCCTCGACGATATCGCCCGTGTTCGCACGATCGTGGCCGACATCGCGGGCATCATGCACGTCATCGACGCGGTGCTGACGGCCGAGCAAGGGGCACTGCCAAACGAAAAGGGCCCGGCATCGCCGGGCCCTTCGTCGTAACGCTTCGAAGATCGGCTACTGGCCCATCATGTCCTGGCCGTTCGCCAGAACCTTGCCGTCCTTCGTGAACTGAATGTCGATCGTGTAGGCCCGGTCGTCCTTCGGCGAGGCCGGATCCGGCCTGCCGATGGCGCGGATGCCTGAGATGTAGCCCATCACCGTCTGTGCCATCTCGTCCTTGGGCCCGCGCTTCTGCATGGCCTTCGCAAGCGTGTCGATGCCGGTGAAGCGCAGCGAAACCTTGCCTTCCGGCATGATGTTCTCGGCCGGCAAGTAGCTCGCAAGCCCGTTGCCGGTCATCTTCGCCGTCGGCGTCGAAAGGTTGAGCCGGTTGAGCACGATCGAGAGCTTTGACGCCATCAGCACTTCCAGCGCCTTGCCCGAAAGGTCCGTCCCGACCTGCTCGAGCGCCGCAGTCCCGGCGGCCGTCGCGTCTCCACCCTTCGCCGTGTCTGCTGCGGCCTTCTTGGCCTCGGCCTGCAACATCGGGAGTGCGTCCATGTAGATTTCCCAAAGCTTGCGCCCTGGTACGCCCGAAGCCTCAAGCTGCATCGACGCCTCCTGCACGTCCGCTTCCGGCGGCAGCATCGCGTCCTCCGATGTGCCGGACATGCCACCCATGCCGAACCCCATCTTGACCTTCGTCAAGCCGGCGTTGTCCGGTCCAACGCCGAAGCCGAACGACGAGTTCTTCAGCGCGAACTGCACCTTGCCGTCCTGCACCATCTCGATCCCGTTGATCGAGTAGGTGTAGTCGACCGTGCCCATATAGTCCGGCATGCGCTTCATGAACGCGATCATCTTCGGGTCGAGCGTGCCGCCCGTCCATGCCTTGAAGATGTCGGGATTGGACAGCGTATAGCCCGCTTCCTTCGCGGCCTTTGCCCAATCTTCCATACGCGCGCCGGTCATGATCGCAGCCACGTTGATCGTGCCCATCTTCATGACGGTTTTTTCGGACGGATCGTCGGCATAGAAGCCGGTGACGGTCATGTCGTACTTGCCGTCGTAGAGTCCGCTGCCTTTCGGCGTCAGGCCGCCGGTCATCGCGATCTGATCGATCTTGGCGGTACCCGGTTCGTCGGCCGACGTGATCGTGATGTTGCCGAGGCGCATGTCCAGCTTGTCGATCGACTGAAGCTTTTCGATCCACACGCCTTTCAGCGTCTGGCTGCCGATCTTGATCTCGCCCTCGACTTTGCCGTCCTTACCCTTCACCGCCATGGTGCTCGGGATCGTGGCTTCGACGTTGACGAGCCCGTCGCCGCCGTTGCTGAACTTCATCGTGACGGGCTCGAGCACGGCCGAATTGCCGTCGGTGCCCTGGAACGTCAACCGCGGCAGCGTGCCAACGACGCTGCCGTCGCTCTGCGTCTCGACCTTCGCGGCGCCTTCCGCCTTCGCGACGAGTTCCGATCCCGGCTCGGGCTTCGTCACCGTTGCCACGAACTGATCGAGCCGCTGCTGCAGCAGTTTCGCGTCCACGGCGGGCCCCGAACTCGAGCCGCCGCAAGCGGTCAAGAACAAAGCGAACATCAGTGCGGGCGTCGAACGCCGCACCATGCGTCTACGTATCATTGTTGTTGGTCCTTAAGAGTGAGAGCGGTCCCCGGCGGACTGAGGTCCTAGCCCGGTATTCGTATCGCGGCGGAATGTGCAGGGGGGCGGCGAGGCGGGTCAAGTGCGCCTCATCACGCAGCAAGCCGCGAATCCGCAAGCGTTTGCAGCGTCCAGAGCCTGGAAAACGAGAGAATCAGAAGCGGCACGAGCGCGCCGCCGATCGCAATCCACAAGACCGCGCCTGGCCCCACAATCTCAGCGAGCGGTCCCGCAATCAATGCCCCCACGGGGAGTGCGAGTCCTTCGACCGCTTGAAACGTCGCACCCGCGCGCGCTTGCACGTCGAGGTCAAGCGCCGTCTGGCGAATGCTGACGGTCAGGATGAAGAACGCAGCCAGAAAGCCGTCGCCGATCAGCTGTTGCAGCACCAAGAACGGGACGGCGAGGGCATCCTGTCCCTCCGCCGCCGGAATGAAGGCGCTGGCGAGCGTCCACCCGCCAAGGCACAGCACGACGGCCCGCCCATACCCCAGCCAACGGCTCAACGGCGCCGCGACGAACGCCCCGGCAAGTGCGCTGACGCCGCCGACGCCGATGATGAGCCCGACGGTCGCCTCGCTGAGACCCAGCGTTCGGAGCGCGAACAGCATGTAGATCGCCGAGAAGAACCCGGCGAACAGCCCGAACGTCGCCTGCGCCATGAGTAGGGGAAACACGATGGGATGTCTGCGGCAGACGCGCCAACCTTCGGCGATGTCACGCAAGACGTCGCTCTTGTCTGTGGAAGGCGCGACATCCTCAACCGCGCGAATTTCGCGCAACCACCACGCCGACCACAAGAAACTGACTGCGTCGACGATCACGGCGATCGGCGCGGTCACGACTTGGATCAGAATACCCGCTGCACTCGGTCCCGCGATCTCGGCGATCGCCTCGGTCGACTGAAGCTTTGTGTTCCCGTCGACGAGTTGGTGTGTGTCGACTAAGCGCGGCAGATAGGCCGACTTCGCAATCACGAAGATCGCTGTCGCGGCACCCGTCAACGTCGCGATGACGACGAGATGCGTCATCGTCAGGGCACCGAGATAGGCCGCCACCGGCAGCGTCAGCAGCAAGGCGGCCCGCACCAGATCCATCAAGATCAGCAACGGCCGCTTGCGGCTACGGTCGATCCATCCTGCCGCGAACAGCGCCACGATCACGCCGGGCAGCATCGTCATCGCGCTCAAGAATGCGGTCGCGGTGGCCGACGCCTGAAGCGCATTGACGGCGATGATCGGCAGCGCCGTGCGCGTAATGCGGCTGCCGACCGCGCTGACGGCCTGGGCAATCAAGAGGCGCCGGAAGTCGGGGTGCGCCAAGAGTCCGCTTTGTGGAGGGTTCTGCTCGGTCATAGCTCAAAGCGGATTCATGGATTGTTAAGGAATTTCTGCAAACCGCTTAACGGCTCCTTCGCATATCTACGGGATATTGCAAACAAAGCACCAACGAGAAGCGTTTGCTGGGGCGACGAACGTGGCCAAGATTCTGATCTGCGAAGACGACGAACTGTATCAGCAGATCGCCGAGGCGGCTTTCGCCGGCGGCGAACACAACGTCACGTTCGCTTCAAACGGTTTGCAGGCGCTGCAGCGTTTGAACGAATCCACCTTCGATCTCGTCGTAACCGACCTGATGATGCCGGACAAAGACGGCCTCGAAGTTATCCGCGCGATCCGCGAGGGAAGCGCAAAGACCCCGATTCTCGCCATGACGGCGGGTTTGGCGTCGCTGAAGGAGCCGCTGTTGGTCGCGGCCTCCGCACTTGGCGCAAACGACGTCATTCAAAAGCCGTTCCGTCCCGGCGCACTGCGCGAGCGCGTGGCCGCGTTGCTCGCCCAATCTCGCAAAGATCAAAAATCGATCGCCGTTTAGGTTCGGAGCGTGGCCCACGTGAGCGGAAAAAAACCGGCCGATGGCGCGTCGAACCCAAGCCAATCGCGAAAAGGCCTTGCGCGGATTTTCGCGGTTCTGGCGATCCTGAACGTCGTAACGGCCTTGGGCGGTCTCTCCGTCGGTCACTACACGCTCATGTTGCTCGGCGACCGCCAGGCGCAGAACAAGACCTGGAACGAGCAGAACACGCAGCTCATCCGGCTGCGTGACACGCTGGCCGAACTCGACGTGCCCGCAAACAACATTTTCCAGACTGAAGACGTCGCGTTGGAGCGCAACCGCCTCTATCGCGCCGAGAGCAATTTCGGCATCGCGTACGGAAAATTCGCCGACCCAGAGCGGCCGATCGCGCGCAAGATCTCACTCGCCAAGGCTCTGCGCGTCGAGCTCGAAAAGGTTCGCAACGTCGGGACCGAGATGGCAACCCGCACGCATGTCGTTCTCGACTACTTTGCCGTCGGCCGCCGCGCCGAGGCCGCCAAGGAAATGGTTGTCGTCGACGAACTCTACAAACAAGCGAGCGCCTCGATTACGCAGGTCATGCAGTTGATCATTGCGGATCAAAACGACGACCTCGCCACCGTCAGTGCCTCGATCAACGACGCGCAAGTGGCGGAATACGCGTTCGTCGGGCTCGTCATTGTGCTGGTGCTCGCGAGCTTCCTTTACGCGCGGTCTGCAAACCGCCTCTCGCGCCAAAGCGACGAGCAGCGTCAACGCTACGTGGCCGAACTCGAGAAGGCGAAGCTCGCCGCCGAACAAGCCAGTGAAGCGAAATCGGCGTTTCTGGCCAACATGAGCCACGAGATACGCACGCCGCTGAACGGCATCGTCGGCATGGTGGAAATCCTCCTGGATTCGACGCTCAGCCACGAGCAACGGGTCCAGGCTGAAACGGCACGCGCCTCCGCCGACCAGCTGTTGCAAGTCATCGGCAACATCCTCGACATCTCGAAGCTCGAAGCAGGTTCGCTCTCGCTGGAGAGCGTACCGTTCGATCTGACGCCGCTGGTCGAAGGCGCAGCACAAACGTTCGCGGCAAAGGCTCACGCGAAAGGTCTGGAAATCTGCGTCGACGTGTCGGCGGAAGCCGAAGGTGCGTATCAGGGTGATCCGACGCGGCTGCGCCAGGTGCTGCTGAACTTGATCGGCAATGCCGTGAAGTTCACCGAAAAGGGTCTGGTCTTCGTGCAAGTGGCCGCCGCCCAGGGCCGCTTGCGGTTCGCCGTACGCGACACAGGCCTCGGGATGAAGCCGCAAGCGCGCGCAAAACTGTTCGAGAAATTCTCGCAAGGCGACGAGTCGATCACGCGCCGCTTCGGGGGCACGGGGCTAGGCCTCGCCATTTGCAAAGAGATCGTGGCGGCGATGAACGGCACGATCTCGGTGCAAAGCGAAGTGGGGAAGGGATCGCTCTTCATCGTCGACGTCGCGCTGCCCCGCACAGCCTCGCCGGCGCTGTCGTCCGATGTCGCCGCGCTGGCGGGCAAATGCGCGCTCATCGTGGATGATCTGGCGCTCAACCGTGAAATCCTGATGCGCCAACTCGCGCGCTGGGACATGACCGTGGAAGCGGTGCCCGACGGTGTTTCCGCACTGATCGCGATCGACCGCGCGGCGCAAGCTGGCAAGCCGTTCGACGTCGTGCTGCTCGACCGGCACATGCCGGGGCAAACCGGCACACAAGTCGCGGAAGCCATCCGCAAGCTTGAGCACGGCGACGCGATCAAGCTTGTCCTCTGTTCCTCGATCAGCCATGGCGTCGCCGTCTCGGCCGGGGCCGGCACGCAGTTCGACGCGGTCTTGTTCAAGCCGTTGATGCGCGCGGCGCTGCTTGAGACGCTGACGAACGTATTTTGCGACAACCCGCTCGCTTGGGCGCAGGGCGAGGGGACGGAAGATGTACGCCTTGCCGGCGCCGAGCTTCTGCTCGTCGAAGATAACGAAACGAACCTCTACGCGGCGACAACGTTGCTGGAGCAACTGGGTTGTACCGCCACGACCGCGCCCACCGGCCTCGACGCGGGGCGCGAGGCCGCGAAGAAGGTGTTCGATCTTGTCCTGATGGACATGCAAATGCCCGAGATGGATGGCCTACAGGCCGCTCAGCACATTCGTTCGACGCCGGGTCCCAATCAAACGAAGCCCATTCTGGCTTTGACCGCGAATGCGTTCGTTGAAGATGCGGCGCGCTGCAAGGCCGCCGGCATGAACGAACATCTGACGAAGCCGATCCGCCGCCACATCCTGGAAGCGGCACTGCTTCGCCATCTGGCCTCGCGCAAATCTGCCGAGCGTTCGAACTCGCAACTCTGCGCGCGCACGTGGACGGATCTGCAAAGCGACATGCCTGCCGCCGCGATCAAGA
>JBKJZU010000385.1:0-4067 GCA_046715015.1 Micropepsaceae bacterium | reverse complement strand
TGCCGCCGAACGGCTTCACCGGCAAGGTCCACCAAATGGACGCGAAGGTCGGCGGGACCTACAAGATGAGCTTCACAAACTTCACCAGCGGCAAGAGCCATTCGTTCGGCGGCAAATACCTGGAACTCTCGCCGAACGAACGGTTGCGCTATACCGACGTGTTCGACGATCCGAACTTGCCCGGTGAGATGATCACGACGGTCACGCTATCGAAGGTTTCGGTCGGCACCGAGGTGCACATCGAACAATCCGGCGTCCCCGGCGTCATTCCGGCGGAGGCCTGCTATTTGGGTTGGCAAGAGTCGCTAACGCTGCTCGGCAAACTCGTCGAAGCCGAAATCCCGGACTAACCCCGGCAAAAGGAGAAAACCATGCCATATGTTGACGGATTCGTGATCCCAGTTCCGAAGGCAAAGCGTGAGGCCTATCGCAAGGTGGCCGAAATGGCGGCACCTATCTTCAAAGAACACGGCGCACTCAAAGTGGTCGAATGCTGGGGCGACGACGTTCCCGAAGGCAAGATCACGTCATTCCCCATGGCGGTGAAGACCACGGCGGACGAAACCGTCGTGTTCTCCTGGATCGTCTGGCCATCGAAAGCGGCACGCGATGCCGGCAACGCCAAAGTGATGGCCGACCCGCGCATGCAAGAGCCGCCGGACGGCATGCCGTTCGACGGCAAGCGGCTGATCATGGCAGGGTTTGAAGTTATGGTGGACGCCTGACGAAGCTGCGAACGTCTGAAAATGCGGTGGCCACTTTCGATCGAAGGCGGCGCCGCTTCGTTATGCGTCGTAGTTCAACGTAACGTCGTCGCTCGTCGGGATGGCTTGGCAGGTCAGCACATAGCCGTCCGCCACTTCGTCCTCGCTCAAGCCGTAGTTCTTCTTCATCTCGACCGTCCCGGAGGTCACCTTCGCCCGGCACGTCGTGCATACGCCGCCCTTGCACGCATATGGCGCGGGCAACCCTGCCGCCTGCACGCTCTCCAGGATATTGCCCTTCGCCACGTCGAACGCGATTTTCGAGCGCCGCCCGTCGAGCGTGACCGTCAGCATCGTGCCCGCAGCTTGCGCTTCCAGAGCCCGCATCCGCTCGATCTGCTCGGCAGAAAGCGCGCTCGTCGTGAAACGTTCGATCAAGATCTTCGACCCCGGCACGCCGCGCGCGAGAAGCGCCGCCTCCGCCGCATCCATCATCGGTCCCGGGCCGCAGATGAAGAACGCGTCCGCGTTCGCGACATCGACAAGCGTCGAGAACACCTCGTCGCATTTCGTCCGGTCGAGCCGTCCGTTGAACAGCTCGATCTCCTCCGCCTCGTTCTCGAGGAAATGATAGATCTCAAGCCGGTCGAGGAACCGGTTCTTCAACCCGGCTAGTTCTTCCAAAAAAATGATCGACGCACTATCGCGATTGCCATAGAGCAATGTCGCGCGCGCTTGAGAATTCTCCTGCAACGCCGTCTTCAAAATCGAAATGACCGGCGTAATTCCCGACCCGCCCGCAAGCGCCACATAGTACGGCGCGCGCGCACCGTCCGGCATCACGAACCGCCCCATCGGCGGCAACACTTCGAGCTTTTGTCCCGCCCTGATCGCGCTGTTCGCCCAGGTCGAGAAGCGCCCGCCCGGCATCGTCTTGATCGCGATCCGAAATTCGCCGTCCGACGGCGCGACGCACAACGAATAGGTCCGCCGCACGTCCTCACCCTCGATGTCGGCCTTCAACGTCAAGTGCTGCCCCGCCTTGAACGCAAACGCCTCGCGCAAATGCGCCGGTACGTCGAAGCGGATGGAAACGGCGTCGAAGGTCTCGCGCCGAACCTCGGCCACCGTCAGTCGATGAAATCCGGCGTTGATGGACATCTCAATGACACTTGAATTGGTCGAACGGCTCGCGGCAGTCCAGACACCGGTGCAGCGCCTTGCACGGCGTCGACCCGAAACGGCTGATCTCCTCCGTGCGCATAGAACCGCAACGTGGACACTCCGAATCTTGGCGCAACGAAGCCTTCGCAGCGCCCTTCGGTGGCGGCGCGATGCCGTAGGCCCGTAGCTTCTCGCGTCCCGCGTCGTTGATCCAATCCGTCGTCC
The DNA here is from genome assembly GCA_046715015.1 of Micropepsaceae bacterium. GTDB lineage: Bacteria > Pseudomonadota > Alphaproteobacteria > Micropepsales > Micropepsaceae > SZUA-430. Next base: position 1,974 of record JBKJZU010000385.1, on the reverse strand, counting down.
ACGGCGGCGCAAGAATGGTCTCGATCTTCAACCGCGAGAAACCGGCGCGATCGAGTTCTGCGCGGATCGCAGCTTCGATGGCGATCGTTGCAGGGCAACCGGTGTAGGTCGGCGTAATGACGACGGCATCGTCGCGCACATCCCGCACGATCCCGAGCTCGACGACAGAGATGCAGGGAACCTCCGGATCGAGCACGTTCGCCAAAACCTCGAACACACGCGCTCGAAGCGAAGGTGGCTGCGCGACCATCACGCTCACCACTGAGCGCCCGGATAGGCGCGCGGCAAGAACTGCATTTCGCTCAAGATGTGGCCAAGGTGTTCGGAGTGATGCCCGATGCGCCCGCCCCGTGCCGCCCGTCGCGGTTTCGGCACCTCAAGCGTCGCCTCGGCCAGCGTACGCGCGATCCGCGCATCCCATTCGCCGCGCAACTCGCGCACATCGGCCGCAACGCCGGACGCGATCAGCGGCTCGACCAAGCCGTCGACCTCGAACAGCTCGTCGCCGAACCGCCAAACCCATTCAAGCCCGTTGACGATGCGCCCACGGCTCTCCGCCGTGCCGTCGCCCAGCCGCACCATCCACTCGTTCGCAAAGCGCGCGTGATAGGCGACCTCTTTCACGGCCTTGGCCGCAATCGCGGCAATCGTTGCGTTGCTCGACCGTGCGAGCTCGCGGAACAGCAACTCTTGCCAGTTCGAAAACAAAAACTGGCGCGCGATCGTCTGCGCGAAATCGCCGTTCGGCTGCTCCACCAACAGGCAGTTCTTGAAGTCGAGCACGTCACGTTGAAACGCGAGCTTGTCCGCGTCGACGCCTTGGCCCTCGGACGCCAAGTTCAAGAACAGCGTCGCCTGCCCCACCAGATCGAGCGCGATATTCGCCAGCGCGAGGTCGACCTCCAACATCGGCGCATGCCCGCACCATTCGGAAAGCCGCTGTCCCAAGATCAAGCTGTCGTCGCCGAGACGCAGCGCATACTCGTGAAGTGCGTCCGCCATCAGATGTTCTTCACATTCTCGGGGATCGAATAGAACGTCGGATGCCGGTAGACCTTGTCCGCCGCCGGTTCGAACAACGCCGCAGCTTCGCCCGGATCGGAAGCGACGATATCCGCTGACCGCACGACCCAAAGGCTCACGCCTTCCATGCGCCGCGTATAGGTGTCGCGCGCCGCCTCGATCGCCATGCGGTTGTCGGCAGCGTGCACGCTACCCACATGCTTGTGCGCGAGCCCGTTCCTCGCCCGCACGAACACTTCCCAAAGCGGCCATTCCTTGCTCATCAACGTCACTCCGCCGCCGCGCGGTGCGCACGCTTCGCCGCATGCGCGTTCGCAGCCTCGCGCACCCACGCACCGCTCTCCCACGCCTCGACGCGCGCCTTCACGCGCTCTTTCGCGACCAAGCCTTCGCCGCGAACGACGGCGTAGAATTCTTCCCAATCGATCTCGCCGAAATCGTAAGACCCGCGCGCATCGTTCCACGCGAGCTTCGGGTCCGGAACGGTCAGCCCGATCGCCTCCGCCTGCGGCACCGTCACATCGACGAATTTCTGCCGAAGCTCGTCGTTCGTCTCCCGCTTGATCCGCCACCGCACCGACTGCGCCGTATTCGGGGAGTTTTCATCCGGCGGCCCGAACATCATCAGCGACGGCCACCACCAGCGATCGAGCGCATTCTGCGCCATGCGCTTTTGCTCGACCGAACCGGCGGCTAGCGCCATCATGATTTCGTAGCCTTGGCGCTGATGAAAACTCTCTTCCTTACAGATCCGCACCATCGCCCGCGCATAAGGCCCAAAGGACGTCCGCTGCAGCGGCACCTGGTTCAAGATCGCGGCGCCGTCGACCAGCCAGCCGATCGCCCCAATGTCCGCCCATGTCAGCGTCGGATAATTGAAGATCGTGGAGTACTTCGCGCGGCCGGAATGCAGCGCCTCGATCATCTCGTCACGGCTCGTGCCCAATGTCT
>JBKJZU010000384.1:0-3044 GCA_046715015.1 Micropepsaceae bacterium | reverse complement strand
GTCCCAAAGAGCGGGCGAGGCCGCCCGCGGTTAGGCCGCCATCAGCGCTTTCACGTGTGCTGCTGCGGAGTCCGCTAGCGCTTTGAGGTCGTAGCCGCCCTCCAGCGTCGAGACTACACGGCCGGCGCATTTGGCTTTGGCGATGGCGCACATCTTTTCGGTGACCCAGGTGTAGTCGGATTCGACCAGGTTCAGGTTGGCGAGCGGGTCTCTGCGGTGGGCGTCGAAGCCTGCGCTGATCAGAATGAAGTCCGGGTTGAAGGCGTCGAGCTGCGGGAGCACGTCGTTCTCCCACGCCTCGCGGAACTCTTTGCCGCCGGCGCCGGGGTCGAGGGCTGCGTTGACGATGTTTCCCGCCCTGCCCCGTTCTTGCGGGCGGCCGGTGCCCGGATAGAGCGGCATCTGGTGCGAGGACGCGAAGAAGAGGTCCGGGTCTTCTTCGAACATCGCTTGCGTGCCGTTGCCGTGGTGCACGTCGAAGTCGACGACGGCGATGCGCTTCAGCCCGTGGCGCGCGCGGGCGTGCAGCGCGCCGATCGCGACGTTGTTGAACATGCAGAATCCCATCGCGCGCGTCGGCTCCGCGTGGTGGCCCGGCGGGCGCACGGCGCAGAACGCGTTCTTGACCTTGCCCGCCATCACGCGATCGACCGCGGCGACGACGGCGCCGGCCGCGCGCAGCATCGCCTCACCGGAACCGGGCGAGAGATGCGTGTCGGGATCGAGCGAACCGTAGCCGCGCTCCGGCACCGCCTTCATGACCGTGTCCACGTAGTAGGACGGGTGCACGCGGGAGAGTTCTTCGCGCGCGGCGGGCGGCGCCTCTTCGCGCGCGAGATACTGAAACGCCTCATCCTCCAGCGCGCGCAGTACGGCGCGCAAACGATCGGCCGACTCCGGGTGGCCCGGCGGTGTTTCGTGATATAGGCAGGCGGAATGGGTGAAGAGCGCGGTGGTCATGGGCGTGAGTTTCGGCCATCGGCGCGCCGCTCGCAAGTGATGAAGCGCCCGGCTACGAGGCGACCAGCGTGTCCATCGGAACGCCCAGGACGCGCGATAGCTTGCTAAGCATCGCCCGGCCGGCAGGGCGGCCATTCTCGATCTGCGAAACGTAGGCCGCCGTCGACTTTGTCTTCTCCGCAAGTTGCCGTTGCGACAGACCGCGGAGTTCCCGAACCACCTTCACCGCGCTCTCGCCGCCGACAACGATGCGGCGGACAGCCGTCGCCGGAAGCGTTGCGTCGCCGGCGGCCGCTTCACCGAGTTTCACCAGTGCCGCATCTTCAGCGTGGCCGCCGGTCAGGGCTTGGTAGTCCTTCCACGGCACCACCGCGTGCGTCGGGCGTCCCCTGCCGTCTTTCAGTACCTGGATTTTGCTCATGTCTTGATCTCAGCGATAGACGTCGCGCCGATGCGCAATGGTGCGGACTTCTAGAACATTGCCCGTCACGGCGAAGACCGCGCGATGGTCGCCATGGCGGAGGCGAAAAAAATCCGACCCCTTCAATTTCTTGACGTCGCCCTTTGCGCGATCTGCCGCGTAGGCATCGATCTTCTCCATGATCGCCGCCGCATCGTCCGTCGGGATGCGCCTCAGGGCCTTCAGTGCCGTGATTGTGTAGACGACCTCGAGCATGTCTCTATAGCTTTTTGCTTATCTCGTGTCAAGCAATTTGCTATATACCTCGTGGTAACCTAGAGGCAGGCCGGCCTGCTCCGGGTGGCCCGGCGGCGTTTCGTGATATAGGCCAAGCGGAATGGGTGAAGAGCGCGGTGGTCATGGGCGCGAGTTTCGGCCATCGCCACGGTCGTCGCAAGCCTTCTGCACCCCTCGCCCTTCCTGTTCTGGAAGGGAGTGGGGCCGGGGGTGAGGGTAGGCCTCGACGCGCGGGAACGTTTTGAAGGGTTGAACATGCGCATCTGCAAGTCGAATGACGACGGCGCTATGGAGAGGCCGCTCGCCCTCACCCCCGGCCCCTCTCCCACCTCCGCTTACGCTCCGGCAGGCGAGGGGAGATGAGTGAGCATGTCGAGGCGGAGCATGCGGACGGGTTGATCGTCGGGCTTTTGCTTGACGGGCGGGGCGGCGCGCGCAAGGTCGATTGGCCGGAGATCCGCGCGTGGACGCCGGAGGCCGGCGTGCTGTGGCTGCACCTGAACCGCACGAAAGACGACGCGGAGACTTACATCCGCCACGAGGCGAGCCTCGACGGCATCGTCGTCGAGGCTCTGCTCGCGCCCGATACGCGCCCGCGCGTTGTGCCGGAGGGGCCGGGGCTGATCGTCAATCTGCGCGGCGTCAACTTCAATCCAGGCGCCGATCCCGAAGACATGATCTCGATGCGCGGATGGGTGCAGAAGCGGCGCATCATCACGACGCGCGCGCGCAGCCTGATGGCGACGCGCGACGTGGAGGCGCGGCTCGCGCGCGGCGCGGGCCCGAAGGACGAGATCGATTGTCTGTTCGAACTGGCGCAGTCTCTGCTCCGGCGCGTGGGGCACGTGGTCGAGGAATTGTCGGACGGCGTCGACGCGCTGGAGGACCAGGTCGTCTCCGGCACGCTCAGCAAGGTGCGCGAGGAGCTCGCGCATACGCGCAAGCGGGCGATCGCGATTAGGCGTCACCTGGCGCCGCAGCGCGAGGCCTTGGCGCGGCTGACCGGCGAGCGGCACGAGATGCTGGACGCGATCGACTCGGCGCACTTTCGCGAACTCGCCGACGAGACGACGCGCTACATCGAAGAAATCGACAGCGTGCGCGAGCGGGCGAGCGTGGTGCAGGACGAGGTGTTGAACCGGCTGACCGAGCGGCAGAACCGGAACTCCTACGTGCTCACGATCGTGGCCGCGATCATGCTGCCGCTCTCGTTCGTGACGTCGCTCTTCGGGGTCAGCGTCGCCGGCATCCCGTTCGCGGGCGAACCGAACGCGTTCTGGGTGCTGCTCGCGATCCTGGCAGTGATCGTGGGGCTGGAGGTGCTCGTGTTCAAATGGACGAAGTGGTTCTAGACGAATCCCGCAAACCCAATCCCATTGTCATGGTC
>JBKJZU010000383.1:0-4590 GCA_046715015.1 Micropepsaceae bacterium | reverse complement strand
GAGCGAGCCGTTCCTTCGCTTCGAGGGCGAGCCGCTGAAGGGCATCGCGCTTTCGTTCGTGGGTCACACCGTTCGCGGCGAGGCGATGATCACGCGTGCAGGTATCGAGGGCGGTGCGGTTTACGCGCTTTCTGCGCCGTTGCGAGACGCAATCGCGCGCGAGGGCCGCGTGACGGTTTCCGTCGATCTTCGGCCGGACATGAGCCATGCCGATATTGCCGCGAAGCTCGCGCGGCCGCGCGGCAGCGACAGCTTCTCGAATTTCTTGCGCAAGGCATTGGCGCTCTCGCCCGTCGCCATCAGCCTTTTGCGGGAAGCGCACGGCGCGCGGCTCGCCACCGACGCACAGGCGCTCGCCGCGCAAATCAAATCCGCCCAGCTGACCTTGACCGGCACTGCTCCGATCGAGCGGGCGATTTCAACGGCGGGCGGTGTCGCGTTTGATGCGCTTGACGAGAACCTCATGCTGCGGGCACTGCCGAACGTTTATGCCGTGGGCGAGATGTTGGACTGGGAGGCACCGACGGGCGGGTACCTGCTGCAGGCAACGTTTGCGACGGCGGTTCGTGCGGCGCGGGCCATCCTGCGCTCATAGACACAGCAGCCACGTAAGTGCCCTGAAGCGCTGCTTATTTCCTTGAATTTCCCGCCTGAGTTCGCTATTTGTTCTCCTTAGTCGATACAGTGAACTTCCGTCCGAAACGAAGCGCGAAAAACATGCCTGAGCGGGCCCACCGCCAAACGCACAGCAAACGCATACCTAACGGGTTCCTAACGGATAAATCCGCAGAATTCTGCGGATCTAACACATCTAACGGATTCGATTTCGCACATTTCGCCCTGAAAGCTCCGGATTGCGGCAGAAATCCGGGGTTTTCTGACCCAAATGACCTGGTTCAAACCGCACCCGGGGCGCTAGACCTGTCACCCGTCCGGAGGGTGCGTCCCATGAGTCTTGCCGTCGCAGTCCTCGAGCCGAAGCGGCAAGTGCTGAAGGACGTCTTTGGCTACGACGGCTTCCGTCCGGGCCAAGAGCGGGTGATCGACGCGCTGCTCAAGGGGCGAAACGTGCTCGCGGTGATGCCGACGGGGTCCGGCAAATATCTCTGCTTTCAGGTGCCGGCGCTGGTGATGGGTGGGTTGACGCTCGTGGTCTCGCCGCTCGTCGCGTTGATGCAAGATCAGGTGCAAGCGTTGCGGCTAGCCGGGGTCGCGGCGGATGCCATAAATTCGGCGCAGTCGCGCGAGGACAACGTCGAGGCTTGGCGGCGCGTGACGTCCGGGGAGACGCGGCTGCTCTACATGGCGCCGGAGCGGTTGATGACGGAGCGCATGCTGAGCGCGGTGGCCAAACTGGACGTGCGACTGATCGCGATCGACGAGGCGCATTGCATCTCGCAGTGGGGTCCAGCATTCCGGCCGGAGTATCAGGCGCTGACGCAGCTCAGCGACGCGTTTCCGGATGTGCCGATTGCGGCGCTGACCGCGACGGCGGATGAGCTCACGCGGGCCGACATCGCGCGGCAATTGTTTGCCGACAATGCTGAGACGTTCGTGCTGGGTTTCGACCGACCGAACATCTCGCTTGGCGTCGAGCCGAAGCGGGAGTGGAAGCGGCAGGTGCTTGCCTATGTGGAGGCGCGGCGGGGACAGAGTGGGATCGTTTACTGCCTCTCGCGCAAGCGCACGGAGGAGGCCGCCGAATTGCTTTCGGAGAACGGCATCAAGGCGCTCGCCTATCACGCGGGCATGGACAAGGAGACTCGGGAAGCGAACCAGAACGCGTTCATGACGGAGACGGGGGTCGTGATGGCCGCGACCATCGCGTTCGGCATGGGTATCGACAAGCCGGATGTGCGGTTTGTGTTCCACGCCGATCTGCCGGGGAGCGTTGAGGCCTACTATCAGGAGTTCGGACGCGCGGGGCGCGACGGGGCGAGGGCCGAGGCGCATATGCTGTTCGGTCTCTCCGACATCCGCATGCGGCGCATGTTCATCGATCAGGAGGACGCGGGCGAAGATCGCAAGCGCCGGGAGCATCAGCGGCTTGGCGCGCTGATCGGTTACTGCGAGGCATCTTCGTGCCGGCGGCAGATCCTGTTGGGTTATTTCGGCGAGAAGGCCGCGCCTTGCGGGAACTGCGATGCGTGTTCGTCGCCGATTGAGCTCGTGGATGCGACGGCGGAGGCAAAGCAGATCATCGAGGCGATCCGCGCAACGGGCTCGCGGTTCGGCGCCGTGCATATCGTCGACGTTCTGATGGGCGCCGCGAACGAGCGGGTGCAGCGGCTGGGCCACGACAGGCTGGCGGTATATGCGGCGGGCAAGGGACGCAAGCGTGAGGAATGGCAGCAGCTGATCCGGCAGTTGGTGGCCGCGAATTTTCTGATGCTCGACATTGCGGGCTACGGCGGGTTGCAAGTGACGGAGCAGGGCATGGCCTTGTTGCGCGGCGCGGTTACGTTCCAGCACCGGCCAACCGCGCAGCCACTGCGGTCCGAGCGTAAGACGAAGGCCTCAGCCGCTGCCGCCGTTTTGACGGACGCGGAGGCGACGTTGCTCGACGCGTTGAAGCAGCTACGGCTGCGGCTCGCCAAGCAGCGCCGGGTTGCGGCCTATGTGATCTTCTCCGACCGGTCGCTGATCGACATGGCGGCGCGCAAGCCTCAGACACCCGACGAATTTGCGGAGGTGCATGGCGTCGGTGCCGCGAAATTGAAGGCGTTTGCGGGGGTGTTCCTGGCGGCGATCCAGCGGCATCAGGCTGAATCGTCTGCTATTATGGAACCGGGATCGGACGGGTGACCGGATGAGAGTTGTGATTGCGTTTCTTGCTTTGACGTTTGCGGGCGTATCAGCGGGCGACACGCTTGGGAAAGTTCAGGGCGATCCGCGCGTTACGTGCGGGGGCACAAAGCCACACGAGCTTTGTTTCGCGAAACCCACAGACGGTATCGCGCGTGCGCAGTATCTCTCCGAACCGTTCTATGCCGTGATCCTGAAGACGGCTGCGCGTTGCACGATTCCTGAGAAAGAACGGGCGGAAGTGCAAGCGCTGTTTCCGGCCCACAAAGTGTTTTCGATGCGGTTCTATTGCGACGAGGACGTCGAAGAGGCGATCAGCTACACCAACGTCAACGATCAGTTTGCGTTTCTGGCTGTTCACGCGGGCGCGTCAAAGGCTGACGGGAACAGGATGTTGAAAGCGGTGCGGGCGACCGGGCGCTTCCCGGGTGCCAATGTGCGCAAGATGCAAGCGAAGCTGATTTTTCCGTGAGGGACGCCGTCATGAGAGTGTTGATCGCATTTCTGGTGTGTGTCGCGGCGTCAACCATCGCCATCGCCGATCCCGATCCCGCGGTCGCGCGGATCGACAAGTTTCACGACGCGTTGCTCGCGGTCATGAAGGACGGGCCGAAGCTCGGTGTTGAGGGGCGCTACAAAAAGCTCGAGGCCGACGTCGATGCGCTGTTCGACTTGGCGGCGATGACGAAGTTCTCCGTGGGTCCGCCGTTGTCGAAGATGACGGCGGACGAACAGAAAGCGGTTATCGCCGCGTTCCGGCGCATGACGATCTCAAGCTACGCGCGCAACTTCAACGCGTTCAAGGGCCAAAAGTTCGTGACCGATCCAAAGGCGGAAGATCGTGCGCCGGACCGGCTCGTGAAGTCGCAAGTGATCCCGCAAGGCGAGAAGCCTGTGAACCTCGTCTACCGGATGCGCGAAAGCGGCGGGTCGTGGCGCGTGATCGACGTGATCTACGAGTTCGTCAGTCAGCTCGCCACGCGGCGCTCGGATTTCGCGGCAACAGTGGCCTCCGGCGGCGCGGCAGCGCTGGTCAAGAAGCTCGACGAGATCAGCGACAAGCAGATGAAGGGCGGCTAGCGCTTGGTGGCGAGCTGCAAAAGTGGCGGTAGGACGAACAGGACGACGAAGAGGATCCAGAGCAGCGAGATCATCAGAAGGGCGCCCATCGATGAGGTGCCGGGGTGGCTCGAAAACCAGAGCGCGCCGAAGCCCGAGGCGGTGGCGCCCGCGCTGAACATCACCGCTCTCGTCAGCGGCGACTGCAGCAGGGCTCGATTGCCGGCGCGCCAGGCCATGACGAAGTAGATGTCGAAGGCGACGCCGATCCCGAACAGCAGCGGCAAGGCGATGATGTTCGCGTAGTTGAGTTTCAGGCCGATGGCGACACAGGTCGCGAGTGTGAGCGCACCGGCGAGGATCAAGGGTATCAGCGCGAGCAGGACGTCCCGGATGTTGCGCAACGCGAGTGCGAGGATGAGCGCGATGACAAGGAAGGAGTAGACGCCGGCATCGGTGAACGCGCCGGTGATCGTGCGGCCGGATTCTTCGAGCGTCAGCGGCACGCCGACGGCGCGCGGCGCGATGGACTTCACGGCCGCCACGAAGCGCGAGAGCGCGGCGTTATCGGGCGGAGCGCCCTTCGGGTAGATGCGCACGCGAAGCGCGCCGGACGGCGCGACGAAATCGCGGGCGATGTCCTTGGGTAGGGACTCCAGCGTCACCGGTTCGGCGGTCAGGAGACTGCGGACGTTGCCGAGGAGGATCGGCAGGCCCGCCGTGATC
>JBKJZU010000382.1:0-5806 GCA_046715015.1 Micropepsaceae bacterium | reverse complement strand
GCCAAGACAAGCACGCGACCGCGGAAGAAGATCGTTTCAAGAAACCGGATCATTGGACTCGTTTACTCCCCTTCGCACGTGCCTGCGGCCGTACGTTTTATTTGCATCAATAGCGAACGCGCGATCCCGTACCGTGTACGGGCTCGTGCGAAATTGGATTGTTATGGATTGGCCAGACCGGTGCCGGCGTCAGGGCGTACTCAGGCGCAATTCGACCACACACTTGAGCGTCCCTTCCCCCCGCAAAGGCGCCATCGGCCACGGGCGCTCCCCAGCACCCGCAAGCCGCACTTGGCTGGCCGCCCTGAATGGACAGCTCTTCCCCTTGGAATTGCTCTAACACAATCATGAGATTGCGCGAACCTGGCAGGTTGCGACCGAATCGATTACCCAGCCCCGGTGTGGAGCCGGGGCCGCACTGCCAAAGTCCTTTTGCCCCGCCGTTCTATCTATGGTTGCGCGGAGGATAACGGGCGCCCCCTTAAGGTGACTCTAACGCTCCCTGCGCTAACCGATTGGTGACGAAGGCGTCAGGCAGAAAGTTGACGTATGCGTCATTTTCTGGTTTGATCGCTCACCAAGGTATCATTTTCGAGGAGTAAGCCGTCATGACCGCGCTGCAAATCACGAAGGACAACGCCTACGACGCGCTCGATCCGAAGGACTTTCCGGCGATGATGGAAGTCGACCGGTACAACGACCGCTCGACCGCTTTCGATAAGATCATCTCGGCGACCCACGACCATTTCTGGGATCCGCTCGACAAGAAGTACATCGACTTCTCCGAGCCGTTCGACATCGAGAACGAGCAAATTCTGCCCGACGAATTCTTCCCGATCTTTCAGACGAAGTTCGGCGAGACCTTGACCCGCCCGCAGAAGATCAAATTCGCGAACGAATCCGCACGCTGGATTTTGTCATCGATCCTGCACGGTGAGCAGGGTGCGCTGTCGCTCTCGGCTTCGCTCTGCCACATTTTGCGCGATCCGGGTGCGCAGGAATACGCCGCGAACCAGACGCGCGAAGAGGCACGCCACGTCACGGCGTTCGCCCGCTACGTCCAAGCGCGGTGGGGCAAGCCGCTGCCGGTTGGACCGACGCTCGGCACGCTGTTGACGGACCTGGTTCTAGCGCCGGAAATCTACAAAAAGATCGTCGGCATGCAGATGCTGGTCGAAGGGCTTGCGATGGGTGCGTTTGCGACGCTCTACACGAAGTCGCGCGATCCGCTACTCGTTCGCCTGACGCAGCTTGTCATGACGGACGAGGCGTTCCACCACAAGTTCGGCAAGATTTGGGCCGACCGCACGATCCCGAAGCTCACCAAGCAAGAGCAGGACATCGTCGAGGATTGGGCGGCGAGCTGCTTCCAGACCTTGCTCTTCAACCTCATCAACCCCGAACAGATGAAATCGGTCTACGAGTCGGTCGGCATCGACTGGAAGGCCGCGCACGAGTCGTTGCTCGAGGCGATCACCGACGACAAGCGCCGCGAGCGGATGCGCGAAGGCACGGACATTTTCCGCGTGCTGATCAAGACGCTGCTTAAGGCCGGGATCATTACCGACCGCACGAAGTCCTTCTATGCGATGTACGTGGACATGGAAGAGCTCAAGGCGGAAGGCGACCAGATGATCGGCGATGCGATCGCCGAGGAAGGCATCAGGTACCTGCAAGCCATCAATTTCGGCGCGAAGAACATGGGTGCGGCGTTGCTGGCCGCCGAATAGTCTCCTGATCCGAGCTGTGTATTTGGGGCGGTCCTAGCGGGCCGCCCCTTTGCTTTTCTGCTATGCGTTGGGGATGAGCTTGGATGTTCCGGGCGTGTTCGGATTGACGGGCGACGTCGCGCGCGGCGTCAGCCGGATGTTGCTCGACCGCGGGTATTCGCCGTTGCTCGAACTTACGCTGCCGAACGGGCGGCGGCTCGACGTGGCCGCGATTTCGGACACTGGCGACATCGCCGCCGTCGAGATCAAAGTCAGCCTCGCCGACTTTCGCGCCGACGAGAAATGGTCGGAGTACCTGGAATATTGCGACCGGTATTACTTCGCGGTGCCGGATGGGTTTCCGCACGAGATTCTGCCGGACGCCCACGGGTTGATCGTGGCCGACCGGTTCGGTGGCGCAATCGTTCGCGAGGCGCCGCATTCACCAATAACGGCGGCGCGGCGGAAATCGTTACTGATCCGGTTTGCGCGCACTGCGGCGGAGCGCTTCGCAAGGGCGGCCGACCCATTTGCACCTTAACGGCGGCAAAACGTTGATCCGTCCTTTCGGGCATGGTCAACATCACCCTTGATGATCGATCGCACGGCTCTTCAACGGCACATCGAGCGCATGGCGGGGGTGAAGCTCCTCGTCATCGGTGACGTGATGCTTGACCACTTCATCTATGGGACCGTCGAACGGATTTCGCCCGAGGCACCGATCCCGGTCCTCAAGGTGGAACGCGAGGCGCGGATGCTGGGTGGTGCCGGCAACGTTGCGCGTAACGCAAACGCGCTTGGCGCGCGGGTCACGCTTGTTGCCACGGTGGGCGACGACGATGCCGGCGGCACGATCGTGCAACTCGTCGGTGCCGAAGGTCAGCTGAGCGGCAATCTGGTCGTCGTGCCGGGACGGCCGACAACGGTAAAGACGCGGTTCGTTGCACAAGGACAGCAGCTGCTGCGATCCGACCAAGAGGACGCCGCCGCTATCACGAGCGATATAGAACGACGTTTGTTGGAGGCAATCGAGGGTGAGCTCTCCGAGGCGGACGCCGTTGTCATCTCGGACTACGCTAAAGGAACCGTGAGCCCGGGCGTTGCGCAGCGCACGATTGCTGCGGCGCGGGCGGCCGGCAAGCCGGTGATCGTCGATACGAAAACGGCGGATGTGTCGGTGTTTCGAGGGGCGGGGCTCTTGACCCCGAATGCGCGCGAGCTTTCGACGCTGACGGGTATGCCCGCTCTGAGCAATGCGAATGTCGAGGCGGCATCGGCGAAGCTGATGAACGATCTGGACCTTGGCGGCGTCGTGGTCACGCGCTCGGAACGTGGGATGAGCGTCGTTGAGCGCGGTCAACCGGCACATCATTTGACCGCCGAAGCGCGCGAGGTTTTCGACGTTTCCGGCGCGGGCGACACAGTGCTTGCAACGCTTGCCCTTGCGCTCGGCGCAGGTGCTGCGCTCGGCGACGCGGCGACGCTTGCGAATATTGCGGCAGGGATCGTCGTCGGCAAGGCCGGTACGGCGGTCGTGCGGGCGGATGAATTGTTGCGCGTCCTTCGTACGTCGGAGCTTTCAACCACGCATGACAAGGTCATGTCGCTCGATCAGGCGTTGGAGCGTGTCTCGAGTTGGCGCGCAGCGGGGCTTTCCATCGGTTTCACGAACGGCTGTTTCGATCTTTTGCATCCGGGCCACATAGCGCTGCTCGCGCAAGCGCGGGCGCAGTGCGACCGGTTGATCGTCGGGCTCAACACCGATGCTTCGGTGCGCAAGCTTAAGGGCGAGGGGCGGCCGGTAAACGTCGAGACGGCGCGCGCTGTCGTGCTTGCGGCGCTTGAGACTGTCGATGCGGTCGTATTGTTTTCCGAAGACACGCCGATCAGATTGATCGAGGCGCTGAAGCCGAACCTGCTCGTAAAAGGTGCGGACTATACGGTCGACAAGGTTGTTGGTGCGGACGTCGTGACTTCGTCTGGCGGGCGCGTTCTATTGATCGATCTTGTGCCCGGTCAGAGCACCACGGACACGATCACACGAATGACGCGCTGATTATTTCGGCGAGCGCTTTGCCAAGATGCGCTGCAGCGTGCGTCGATGCATGTTCAGGCGCCGCGCGGTTTCCGACACGTTTTGGCCGCAGAGTTCGTAGACGCGCTGGATGTGTTCCCAGCGCACACGGTCGGCCGACATCGGATTTTCCGGCGGCGCAGGCTTCGTGTTCGGGCGGGCGAGTAGGGCGTTTGCTACATCGTCGGCGTCAGCAGGCTTCGACAGATAGTCGATTGCGCCGTGCTTCACCGCGGTCACGGCGGTTGCGATGTTGCCGTAGCCGGTGAGCATGACGACGCGCGCGTCGGGACGGGCTTGATGCAGCACTTCGATAACGTCGAGGCCGTTGCCGGATTGGCCGAGGCGCAGGTCCACGACCGCGAACGCGGGCGGCGTCTTGCGGGCGAGCGAGATTGCTTCTTCGGCGGTTTCGGCTGCGGTGACCAGAAATCCACGTGCTTCCATGGCGCGGGCGAGACGTTGGCGAAATGGTGCGTCGTCATCGACGATCAGAAGCGTTTTGTCCGGCAGTCCTTCGGCGGATAAGGCCACGGAGAATTCCTCAAAGCTTGGCTGGGCGCGAATATAGGGGGCCCTGCGGTTCGAGGCCAGCGCGGTCTTCGCGCTTATCCTCTTGAAGTTGCTGGGTTCTCCAAGCTCCTGCGCGGGAAGTCGACGCGAACCATCGCGCCGGCCTTCGGTCGGTTGCCGAAGTTAACAGTGCCGCCGATGCGTTCGATCAGCGTTTTGGCAATGAAGAAGCCAAGGCCCATGCCCGCGTGACCGTCGGCGTGCGCGTTGCCGGTCGCTTCACGTTCGGGATCGACGCCGGCGCGCGAGGTGACGTAGGGCTCGCCAAGGCGCGCCAAGATAACGGGGTCGAAGCCTGCGCCGTCGTCGGCGATCGTCATGTGGACCATTTCACCGTCCCAGGTGGCTTCGATGTCGACGCGGCTCTCGGCGAAGTCGACGGCGTTTTCGATGAAGTTGCCGAGGCCGTGGACGATTTCGGGTGTCCTGCGCACGGTAAGCGTGCCTGTGCCGGTCGTCGTGATGTTGATGTCGACGCCGAAGCCGCGATGCGGTTCGGCGATCTCGTCGATGAGGGCCGGCAACGGCAAGCGTTTCGCGATGGTGTCTTCTTCGGTGTCTTGCTGCGAAAGCTTCGATAGGATTTCGCGGCAACGTTCGGCTTGGCCGCGCAACAGGCGCACGTCTTCGAGCCATTCGCTATTTTTCGGCATGCCGCGCTCAAGCTCGCGGGCGACAACCGCGATGGTTCCTAGGGGCGTGCCGAGTTCGTGCGCGGTTGCCGCCGCCAGCGCGCCCAAATCGGAGAGGCGTTGCTCGCGGGTCAGCGCGGCTTGCGCCGCGATCAGCGCGGCCTGCATGCGCCGGCTCTCATCGGCGGTGCGCCAGGCGTAGATCAGACAGAACCCGATGCCGAGCGTCAGCGAGATCCAGCTGCCCGCAACATAAAGCGGCGGCAATTCCAGCGGCGCCTTCGGATCCCACGGCAGCGGCCAATGGACGACCGAGATGAACGAGATGCTGCCGAACGCGAGAAGGGCGAGAGACAGGGTCGCGCCAAGGCTCAAGTTGCCGGCCGAGATCACGATCGGCGCGAGATAAAGCAGCGTAAACGGGTTTTCGATGCCGCCGGTCAAGGCCAGCATCGAGGTCAGCTGCAAAATGTCGAAAGCCAATTGGGCGGCGGCTTCGCGCTCGCTCATGATGCGAACGCTGCTATGGCGGAAAAACAGCACGGCGTTCAGACCCAACGTCGCCGCGATCACCATCAGGCATTGCCCAATCGGCAACTGGTATCTCAGGCCGAAGAAAACGATGAGGATCGCTACAAGCTGTCCGATGAGACCCAGCGTGCGCACGACCAGGAGCGTGCGCATGCGCAGGTTGGAGCTAATGCCCGCACCCTCAGCGAAGAAGAGCGACGTCGGAAGAAACGAAACTTCGTTGCGCGGCTTTGTGGCTTGCGCTTCAGAGGTTTGTCCAAGGGCAACTATTTTGCGGCCGCCTTCTT
>JBKJZU010000381.1:0-2795 GCA_046715015.1 Micropepsaceae bacterium | reverse complement strand
GTCGCGTTCCGCGATCACGTCGTCGGCGATCAGTTTTTCGACCTTCACGCGCGGTTCGTGCAGCACAGCGCGGCCCATCGCGATGCCTTCGCAGAACGAGACGCCCTGACCGCGCCAGGGACGATCGTGCTTTGGACCGATGTCGATTTCGGCGAGGTCGACGAGCGAACCGGAGACGACGAGTTCGGCGAGTACGGTCGCAACGGTCAGAAGCGCTTCGACCTCTTCCTCGCCGTAGTGTCGGTGCGTTTTGTTTTGCACCGCAAGGACGCCGAGCGTCGTGCCGCCGCTCCTGATGATCGGCACGCCGAGCATCGACTGGTAGGGGTCTTCGCCGGTTTCCGGGCGGTAGGAGAAGCTTGGGTGTTGCGGCGCATCGGACAGGTTCAACGGCCGCGCGTTCAACGCGACGTCGCCGATGATGCCTTCGCCCATTTTGAGGCGCGTGGCGTGGACCGCGGTACGGTTCAGGCCCTCGGTCGCGAATAGCTCCAGCCAACCGCCGGGTTTCGCCAGATAGATCGAGCAGACTTCGGCCACCATATTGACGGCAATGACCTCGACCATCTTGTCGAGGCGCGCCTGAGGCGAGATGCGCTCGACCATGATCTCGCGCATGCGCTTTAGAATCAGGCGTGGGCCGGCGGTGGTGGCCATTTAACTCCTAAGGTCCGGTGCGAGCGGCCGTCATTTGTCCAAACCGTAAGCGGTGTGGAGGGCGCGGACGGCGGTGTCGGTCAATTCTGCGGCGATGAGGACGCTGATCTTGATTTCGGAGGTCGAGATGACGTGGATATTGATGCCCTTTTCCGCCAGCGTTTTGAACATCGTTTGCGCGACGCCCGCATGGGTGCGCATACCGACGCCGATGACGGAGACCTTGGCGACGTTCTTGTCGGTCAAAAGCTTTTGAAAGGCGATCGCGGTTTTGTTGCGCTCAATGATGTGGATCGCGCGCTCAAACTCCGCTCGACCGACCGTGAACGTCATGTCGGTCGTGGCGCCGTCCTCGGACGTGTTCTGCACGATCATGTCGACGTTGATGCCGCCGTCGGCCAGGGGCCCGAAGATCGCGGCAGCGACGCCGGGCTTGTCCGGGACTTTCACCAGCGTGATCTTCGCCTCGTCCCGGCTGTAGGCAATGCCGCTGACCAGTTGTTGTTCCACGATTTCGTCCTCATCGCACACGAGCGTGCCTGGCAGGTCTTCAAAGCTCGAAAGCACCTGCACCGGTACCCGGTGAATCATTGCGAGCTCGACCGAGCGCGTCTGCAACACCTTCGCACCGAGCGAGGCCATCTCGAGCATTTCTTCGTAGGAGATCTTGTCGAGCTTCCTGGCCTTTGGGGTAACGCGGGGGTCGGTCGTGTAGACGCCGTCGACATCCGTATAGATGTCGCAGCGTTCGGCCTTCAAGGCAGCAGCCACCGCAACAGCGCTGGTGTCGGAGCCGCCGCGGCCAAGCGTCGTGATGCGGTTGTCGGGACCTATTCCCTGGAAACCTGCAACGACGGCGACCTGACTTTGCGCGAGCCGTTCTTCCAGCACTTTCGTTTCGATGCCGGTGATGGCCGCCGATCCGTGCATCGCGCTGGTGTGGATCGGGATCTGCCAGCCGAGCCAAGAGCGGGCTTGAACGCCGATGTGCTGAAGCGCGATCGAAAGCAGACCGACGGTTACTTGTTCGCCCGCCGAAACAACCGTGTCGTACTCGCGCGCATCGTGCAGCGGCGACAGCTCGCGCGCCCAATTGACGAGCTTGTTCGTTTCGCCCGACATGGCGGAGACGACGACGGCCACCTGATATCCGCGGTCGACCTCACGCTTAACCTTGAGGGCGACGTTGCGGATACGCTCGAGGTCGGCCACCGACGTGCCACCGAACTTCATCACGAGTCTGGGCATGGTGGCGCGGCGTTACGTCCTGAGGGATCAAGGGGTTGATTGGGCTTCGCTGGGGTATAGTTAGACTCCCAGTGTTTGTCACGCAACGCGCGGAGCGATGGAAGCCAGTGGCCACCGTCACACAAGAACAATCCACAATCGATCCGGCCGAGGTCGCACGCTTTTCGGCGCTGGCGGCGGAATGGTGGAATCCGCACGGCAAATTCGGTGTCCTGCACAAGTTCAACCCAGTTAGGCTTACCTACATCCGCGACGAGGCGGCGGCGCATTTTGGGCGCGACTCCAAAGGCCCAAAGCCGTTCGCGGGATTGCGGCTGCTCGACATCGGCTGCGGCGGCGGGTTGCTCAGCGAGCCGATGGCGCGGCTTGGCTTCGATGTGCTCGGCGCCGATGCGTCGGAGAAGAACATCAAAACCGCCGCGACGCATGCGGCGGAGAACGAGCTCGTTATCGACTATCGCGCGACGACGGCGGAGGCGTTGGCTGCCGCCGGCGAACGGTTCGACGTGATCTTGAACATGGAGGTGATCGAGCACGTCGCCGACCTGAATTTGTTCGTCGCGAGTTGCGCGTCGATGCTCAAGCCTGGCGGCATGATGTTCGTCGCCACGATCAATCGAACGGCGAAGGCCTACGCACTGGCGATCGTGGGGGCGGAATACGTGCTTGGCTGGCTGCCCAAGGGCACGCACGATTGGAACAAATTCGTGAAGCCTTTGGAGCTCGACACGGCGCTCTCTCGCGCCGGGCTCGACATGGGAAAGGAAACCGGCGTGATGTTCAACCCGCTAACCGGCGGGTGGATGCTCGCGAGCGATACGGACGTGAATTATATGGTGGCCGCGAAGAGGGCCTAGCGTGGCGAGCGTTTACGAATCTGCGCGCGGGAG
>JBKJZU010000380.1:0-2686 GCA_046715015.1 Micropepsaceae bacterium | reverse complement strand
ACCAGATGCTGGAAAAGCTCGCCGACTACGACGATCATCTGATGGAAGAGTTGCTCTCCGACGTCGAACCACCGCGGGACGAGGTGTTCGCCGATCTTTCGCGCGAGTTGGCGGATGGATTGATCGTGCCGGTGCTGTTGGGCTCGGGCGACGGCGACAACGGCGTTCGGCGGTTGCTGAAGGCGCTTCGGCACGAGGTGCCGGATGTTTCGCGCGCGGCGCAACGACAAGGGCTTGAGGGCAACGGCGGCGACGATCCGGTCTTGCAGATCGTGAAAACCTATCACGGCGCGGGGGGCAAGCTTTCGCTCGCGCGCGTACTCAAAGGCGTGTTGAAGGACGGCGCGACGCTTACGCGGAGCGACGGCGGCGAGGAGCGGGCGTCGGGCGTGTTCTCAATGCAAGGCGAGAAGGCGACGAAGGTGCCCGCTGCGGGTGCCGGCGATCTGGTCGCGATCGGACGGCTCGAGAAGGCGCAGACAGGCGACACGCTGGCCGCGCCGAGAGCGGTCAAGGCGCTGAAGCGGGCCGAAGTACTGCCGCTCGTCTACAAGTTTGCGATTAAAGCCGCGAACCGGAACGACGATGTGAAGCTTTCCAGTGCGATCGCGAAACTTCGGGAGGAAGATCCCGGCATCGTGTTCGAACACGTTGCGGAGACGCATGAGGCGATCTTGCGCGGGCAGGGCGAGGTGCATTTGCGCACGGCGCTTGCCAAGACGGAGCGGAAGTTCGGGCTGAAGCTCGCTTCGCACACGCCGCATGTCGGTTATCGCGAGACGATCCGAAAGTCGACCGAGCAGCGCGGACGGCACAAGAAGCAGTCGGGCGGTCATGGTCAGTTCGGCGACGTCGTGCTGCAAATCAAGCCGCAGCCGCGCGGCGGCGGGTTCGAGTTCCTGGACAAGATCTCAGGCGGCGTCGTGCCGCGGCAGTTCATACCCTCGGTCGAGAAGGGCATCCGCGACTATCTGAACAAGGGGCCGCTCGGCTTTCCCGTGGTCGACGTTTCGGTGGCGCTGACGGACGGCAGCTATCACACCGTGGACTCCAGCGACGCTGCGTTTCAGATGGCGGCGAAGACCGGCATGTCGGAGGGCATGGCGAACTGTTCGCCGGTGCTGCTTGAGCCGATCATGGCGGTCGAGGCGCATACGCCGGCGGAGCATACGTCGCGCATCAACCAGATCATCACGGGCAAGCGTGGACAGTTGTTGGGCTATGACGGGCGGGTCGGGTGGCCGGGGTGGGATTCGGTGCAGGCACACATTCCCGAATCGGAGCTGCAGACCTTCATCATCGAGCTCCGTTCGGCGACCCAGGGTGCCGCGACGTTTACTTACAAGTTCGACCACTTGTCCGAATTGACCGGCAAATTGGCCGAGACCGCAATTGCCTCGCGCGCGCACGCGTCCGAGGCCGCCTAATTCGGCAAAAATTGTGCGAAGGAGCACATCAACACTCCCTCGCGCCGCCGTGATTGGTCCGTTGGTCCTGGCGTACGTATCTCCCTCCGCGGACAAGGAGGCTTTTCATGGTCGATCGTAGAGTGCTTTTGGGTGGCTTGACGCTGGGTGTGGCTGCGGTGGCGGCTACGACACTTGGTTTCCGGCGCTCGGACGCCGTAGCCAAGAGTGGGTTCGAAGTCACCAAAACAGAGGCCGAGTGGCGGCGGCAGCTGACGCCGGCACAGTACTATGTGCTGCGCGATCACGGGACGGAGCGTGCGGGGACGAGCCCGCTCGATCACGAAAAGCGCAAGGGCACGTTTCATTGTGCGGGATGCGAACTGCCCGTCTATTCGTCGGATGCGAAGTACGACAGCGGAACGGGTTGGCCCAGTTTCTGGAAGCCGCTGCCGAACGCGATCGGCACGTCGGAGGACAACACGTTCTTCACCACGCGGACGGAGGTTCACTGCCGGCGTTGCGGCGGGCATTTGGGTCACGTCTTCGACGATGGGCCGGCGCCCACCGGCAAGCGCTATTGCATGAACGGCGTTGCCATGACGTTCAAACCGGCGGTGGCGTAACATGCGCCAATTCGGTTTTGCGCGTGTGTTTGTGTTCGCGGCGATCGCGGGGCTTGGCGTGTCCGGTTTGCGGTTCGCGGACGCCGTGCTCGGCGTTCGTGCCGCGAACCCGCCACCGGCGCAGACCGCCGGCGGTCAAGTCGCGATCTTCGCCGGCGGGTGTTTTTGGTGCGTGGAAGCGGACTTCGACAAGGTGCCCGGCGTGCTTTCGACGACGTCGGGTTATATCGGTGGGGCTAAGGCCAATCCGTCCTACGACGAGGTATCGTCGGGCGGCACCGGACATGCGGAAGCAGTGAAGATCTTATTCGATCCGACAATGGTGACGTACGAGAAGCTGCTTTACGTCTATTGGCGCAACGTCGATCCGCTGACCAAAGAAGCGCAGTTCTGCGATTACGGCACGCAGTATCGAACGGCGATTTTTTACGTGAACGAGGCGCAGCGGCAGGCGGCCGAGGCGTCAAAAGCCGCGATCGAGAAATCAAGGCGCTTCAAGCGTCCGATGGTGACGCAAATCGTGGCCGCAGGGCCGTTCTATGCGGCGGAGCAGTACCATCAGAATTTCTACAAGAACAATCCGGTGCGCTATAACATCTACCGGTTCAATTGCGGTCGCGACGCGCGTCTTGAAGAACTCTGGGGCAAAGAGGC